>USGN01000001.1 GCA_900554255.1 uncultured Collinsella sp.
CCCTGCGGGAATCCAGTTGTGTTCGAACAAGCAACCAACATATATATCTGAATTTGGATGTGGTGGGCACTTTGTTGTTGGGCGCTTTGAGGTGCGAGTGACACTTTGGGATGCGTGGCGGCCTGGGTTGGGGCGATGCTTTGGGATGAGCTTCTTACTTAGTTGAAGAGGGGCTTGATGGCTGAGAGGTAGTCTTTGGCTACGTCGGCTTTATCTGCTTGGAAGTTGTGCCAGGCCCACCATTGGACTGTTCCTACGAAGCTTGAGGCTATGTGGTGTAGTAGGAAGCTTCGGTCCATGGTGCCGGCGGGGCCTGAGGGGTCGACGGGCACGGTTTCGGCTGCTCGTGACATGATGGTCTTGCGTAGGCAGTCGGCGAAGACGCGTGAGCCGGCGCCGGCTACCAGTGCCCGTACACCCTGCCGACGATTCCAGAGGTTGTTGAGGATATGCTCGACCTGTACGAGTGGGTCATCGAGGGGCGTACCGTCATCGTCGAGGGCATGGGTGCAGATATCGCGCACGAGCTCAGCGAGCAGGTCATCTTTGCTCTTGAAGAGCCCGTAGAACGTGGCCCGACCTACGTGGGCACGAGCGATGATGTCGCCGACGGTGATCTTGCCGTAGTCTTTCTCGCACAGGAGCTCGGAGAACGCCGTAACGATGGCAGCGCGGCTTTTTGCCTTGCGGGCATCCATGGCTATGCGTCCGCGTGAACGAGCAGGCAGCGGAGCGTACCGGAACAACCCTCGTAGGGGCGCTTGCCGGCGCCGTAGCCGACGGCTTCGATGCGGTAGCGTGAGGGCAGTTGGTCGGACGTGCGCAGCGCGGTGACGATGGCGGCGCCCGTCGGCGTCACGAGCTCGCCGGCGACCGGTGCAGGCGTGAGGGTGATATTGCCCGCCTGGCACAGGTTGACGACAGCGGGGACGGGAATGGGCATGAGGCCGTGGGCACAGTGGATGGTGCCGTGACCCTCGGAGAGCGACTCGACCACGATGTCCTCAATACCAAGGTCGTCGAGGCAGATGGCGACAGAGCAGACGTCGACGATGGAGTCGACGGCGCCCACCTCGTGAAACAGGACGGTGTCGGGCGTTTTGCCGTGAGCCTTTGCCTCGGCATCGGCGAGTACGGAAAAAATGGCGAGGGCACGACGCTTGGCACCATCGCTTAGCTGCGAGCCATCGATGATGGCGGTGACGTCCGCCAAAGAACGGTGGTGATGGTGGTGGGCGTGATGATGGCCCTCGTGGCCATGACCGTGGGCCTCATGGTCGTGGTTGTGTGTGTGCTCGTGTTCGTGCTCGCCATGATCATGATGGTGATGCTCATGCTCGTGCATGTGCTCGGTGCCCGCTTCGTTGCCGTAGAGCCAGGCCATATCGTGATCATGGTTCTCGAGCTCCTCTGCCAGCTGAACGTCAAAGTCGCAGGCGTCGATGCCATGCTTGTTTACGCGTGTAACGGCAATCTCAAAGCCGTCGACCGGCAGCGTGGCGAGCTGTTCGCGCAGGTGTTCCTCGCTGGCGCCCAGGTCGAGCAGGGCCGCGACGGTCATATCGCCGCTGATGCCCGAGGTGCCGTCGATGATAAGCGTGTGCTGATGGTTAGACATGAAATGCTCCTTAACGGGCGCGAGGTGTGCCGGCGCCCAGATGATTGATAAGACTTGCCTGGTAGGCGGCACCAAAGCCGTTGTCGATATTGACGACCGAAACGCCGCTGGCGCAGGAGTTGAGCATGGCGAGCAGTGCGGCTACGCCACCAAAACTTGCGCCGTAGCCCACGCTGGTGGGAACGGCGATGACCGGACAGCTCACAAGGCCTCCGATGACGCTCGCCAGGGCGCCTTCCATGCCGGCGATGGCGATGACCACCTGTGCCTGGGCAAGTTCCTCGGCATGCGCGAGTAGGCGGTGCAGGCCGGCGACGCCTACGTCGTAGAGGCGGTCGACCTCGTTGCCATAGAACTCGGCCGTCAACGCGGCTTCCTCGGCGACGGGCAGGTCGCTCGTGCCGGCGCAGGCGACGACGATGCGTCCGTTGCCGGTAGGGGAGGGCTTGCCGCCCACGAGGGCGAGCTGCGCGTCCGGGACATATCCCAGGTCGATGTCGTTGTCGAGGAGCTCCGAGGTGCGGGCTGCCTTTTTGGCATCCAGGCGCGTGACCAGGATGCGCTCCTGACCGGCATCGCGCAGTGCTTTGATAATGGCGGCAATCTGCTCGGCGGTTTTACCGGCACCGTAGACAACCTCGCCGGCTCCCTGGCGCACTCCGCGCGAAAGATCGAGCTGCGCAAAACCCAGATCGGCGGTCGGCGCCGTCTGGATGCGCGTGAGGGCGACGGCCGGGGTGACTGCTCCGCCGGCAACATCGCTCAGCAGCTGCTCAAGATCTCGCTTATCCATATATGTTCCCTTCAACGGCGCAAAGTCTAGCACTCAAAGGGTATGTTTCCGAACACTAAGACAAAATTGTTCGGAAACTATAGGACGGACTGATTCAATTGTTAGACGGATCGGCTAGTCGCGCAGGATGATGTCCATGGCGAGCATCAGGTTGCGCTCGTCGATGGCAAACGGGGCGGCTTCGCGCGTCTTGGGTTTGGCGCAAAACGCGATGCCCGTGCCCGCGGCCTGGATCATGGGGATGTCGTTTGCCCCGTCGCCAATAGCGACCGTGTGGGCCATGTCGACGCCGCACTCAACTGCCCAGTCCAGCAGCTGGATGAGCTTGGACTCCTTGGTCACAATCTCGGCAGCCAACTTACCGGTAAGCTTGCCGTCCACGACCTCCAGGCGGTTAGCGAGGCAAAAGTCGATGCCCGCGGCGGCCACGATCTTATCGGCGACCTCGTGAAAGCCGCCGCTTACCACGCCGACCTTCCAGCCCTTGCTGTGTGCCGAGCGCACAAGCTCTAACGCGCCGGGGGTAAATGTCACGCGCTCAAAAGTGCGCTCGAACACGCTCTCATCCAAGCCGGCAAGCAGCCCCACGCGCTCCTCGAGCGCTTGCTTAAAGTCCAGCTCGCCGCGCATGGCGCGTTCGGTGATCTGCGCCACCTGCTCGCCCACGCCTGCCTCCTCGCCCAAAAGATCGATGACCTCCTGGTTGATGAGCGTGGAGTCGATATCCATAACAATGAGGCGTGCAGTCATGACGGGCCTTTCCAAGTGCTGTTTTATTGGGGCATATTGTCGCACGTGACGAGCGCGGGCGGGTGCCGCGGTGCGTCAATTGTTTCGTCTCCGTCAAGTCTTTGGGCAGGAGCTACTTTTCCGCGGCACATCGACACAGGTGCGATAAGATAGAACGCCATGTCTGGCTGCGCGGTTTACGCAGGCTGGGCAAATCTGTACGACGCCGCCCGGAACGACACGGGGCGGCACAGATCCATAAAGGAGGATCACTGGTATGAGCCAGACCCGTCCCATCGACGAGCATTCCATGCACACCCGTACCTGCGGCGAGCTTCGCCGCGAGAACGTGGGCGAAGAGGTCACCCTCACCGGTTGGGTGAGCCGTCGCCGCGACCACGGCGGCCTTATCTTCTGCGATCTTCGCGACCGCGAGGGCATCACGCAGCTCACCTTCGACCCCGAGCACTCCGACGGCGACGCCTTTAAGATCGCCGAGACCATGCGTCCCGAGTGGCCCATCAAGATCCACGGCGTCGTGCGCTCCCGTGGCGAGGAGACCACCAACACCAAGCTCGCGACCGGCGAGATCGAGGTCCTGACCGACCACGCCGAGGTTCTCAACACGTCCGTCACCCCGCCGTTCCAGATCGAGGACGGCATCGAGACCAGCGAGGACACCCGCCTGCGCTATCGCTATCTGGACCTCCGCCGTCCCGAGATGATGGCCAACCTCAAGCTGCGCTCCGACTTTACCTTTGCCATTCGCGAGGCACTGCACAACCGTGAGTTCATGGAGGTCGAGACGCCCTCCCTGTTCAAGTCCACGCCCGAGGGCGCCCGCGACTTCATCGTTCCCAGCCGCATCCAGCCGGGCAACTTCTACGCCCTGCCGCAGTCCCCGCAGCTTCTGAAGCAGCTGCTCATGGTCGGTGGCGTTGAGCGCTACTACCAGGTTGCCAAGTGCTTCCGCGACGAGGACCTGCGTGCCGACCGTCAGCCCGAGTTCACCCAGGTCGATATCGAGATGTCCTTCGTGGACCAGAACGATGTCATGAGCGCGCTCGAAGAGGTTCTTGCCGATGCCTTCGGTCGCATGGGTGTCGAGATGCCCACGCCGCTGCGTCGCATGAACTACTGGGATGCCATGGACACCTATGGCTCCGACAAGCCCGATACCCGCTACGGCATGCACCTGGTCGACCTGACCGACATCTTTGCCAACTCCAAGTTCAAGGTCTTCGCGACCGCTGCGAACGAGGAGGGCTCTGTCGTCAAGGCCATCAACGCCAAGGGCGCCGGTGCCTGGGCACGTGCCAAGATCGATAAGCTCGCCGGCGTGGCCTCCACGTTTGGCGCCAAGGGCCTGGCCTGGATCGCCTTCCGCGAGGACGGCTCCATCAACAGCCCCATCGTCAAGTTCTTCTCGGACGAGGAGATGGCGGCTCTGCGTGAGCGCATGGACGTCGAGCCCGGCGACCTTGTGATGTTCGCCGCCGGTCCGCGCCTGCTCTCTGACGAGATCCTGGGCGGCATGCGCTCCCACATGGCCAACGCGCTCGAGGTCAAGCGTGAGGGTCACGATTTCCTGTGGGTCGTCAACTTCCCGCTGTTCCACTGGGATGAGGACCGCAAGGCTTACGCTGCCGAGCACCAGCCGTTCACCCTGCCGACCGAGACCGACATCGCCAAGATCGAGGCCGATCCGCTGGCGGCCGGTTCGTGCACCTACGACTTTGTCATGGACGGCTTTGAGGCCGGCGGCGGCGGTATGCGTATTCACAACGCCGAGATGCAGATGTCCATGCTCAAGCTCCTGGGCTTTACCGAGGAGCGCGCCGAGTCGCAGTTCGGCTTCCTCATGGAGGCCCTCAAGTTTGGTGCGCCCCCGATGGGCGGTTTCGCTCTGGGCCTGGACCGCGTGTGCATGCTGCTCACCGGTTCCGACTCCATCCGCGACGTCATGGCGTTCCCCAAGACGGCCAGCGGCTCCGACCTCATGTCGGGCGCCCCGAGTGCCGTTAGCGGCGCCCAGCTCAAGGACGTCAGCCTGCGCCTGATGTAGGCGAGCGGCTACATATTGCCCGCAACGAGGGAAGGACGTGCGCCTTCCCTCGTTTTTTTATACACCGAGATTGTGAGGGCATGGGATGACCGGGCGTCGCGGAAAGTGCATCCCGAAATCTGCATCCAGAACGGGTCGCGCTTTCCCAAAGGGAGTCCTCTGGGAAAGCGCGACCCAGAATTCGGCAAAATAATGGGGCACAGTTTCCGGTTGAGCTGTCTAACGGAAACTGTGCCCCAGAATGAGCGCTCAAAACGGAACAGGCTTTCCGCAACAACTGTCTGGCGGAAAGCCTGCCCCAGTTTCTTATAGCGAGTCTCTCTGGATCAGCTGCATGTGCATCACGGAGGTGGTGGGCTCGGCACCCTTGATCATGTCGAGCGCAATGTTGGCGGCCATGTGGCCTTCTTCGCGCAGGGGCTGGCGGACGGTCGTGAGTGCGGGGACGGAGCGCGTCGCAATCTCGTGATCGTCGAAGCCGACGACAGAAACGTCCGCCGGAACGGATAGGCCTGCCTCGTTGAGTGCGGTGATGACGCCAGCCGCGATACGGTCCGATCCGCAGAGCACGCCATCGAAAGCGATCTCGCGCGCGAGGATCTGGTGCATGGCCTGATAGCCGTCTCCGTTGTTCCAGCCGGTATAGATAACGTTTGCGTCTGGGAGGTCTTCGCCCAAGACGGCACGGTAGCCGCGCAGGCGGTCGACAACAGCGGGGTTGTCTTGCGGTCCCAACACGGCGACGATATCTTTGCGCCCGCGTTCCTTCATGGCGAGTGCCGCAAAGTGTCCGCCCTCTTCGTCGTCAGAGTAGACCGTCGAGAACACATCGCGATAGGGGTGGCCCTCGAGCTGGCCGCACAACACGGTGGGTACGCCCAGCTCGCGCAGCACCTCGAGCAGCTCGCTGCCCTTGTAGGGGGAGACGTCGATCACGGCGTCGAACGAGCGGCGCTCAAAGTGCTCGCGTGCGCGGTTGCGCTCATGCGTAGAAGACGCCTGCAAGATAACGGGCAGATAGGACGACTCCGACAGTTCCTCGGTAATGCCGCTCAAAAACTCGCTATAGGTGGGGTCGCTGAAGAGTTCACTCAGGGGCTCGGTCACGAGCACGGCGATGATTTCCGTGCGCCCGACAGCGAGCGCTCGGCCACGAGCGTTGGGGACAAAATTGACTTCCTTGGCCGCCGCGCGGACGCGCTTTTTGGTTTCCTCGCTAATGCGGGGCGAATCGTTGAGGGCGCGCGATGCCGTGGAGCGCGACACGCCGGCAGCTGCGGCAACCTCGGCAAGCGTAGGTGCGGTGCGAACTGGTTGGGTCATGGCGTCTCCTGGAGAATGCGGTCGATGTTGTCGCTGATACGGGCTGGTGCGGATACAGCTTACTATAGTGCGCCTGAACAGCGTTCATGATATCCGGTGATCGGTGTCGTTTTGCAACCAAGCCGCAATCGAATATGTCTCGTATGGGTGAGATATCAGCGGGCGTGGCGGTTGCCTACGAGCTTAAACGATGTCTTGCGCTGAGTTTCGATACTCAGGGTGACATAAGTGTCGCGGTTGTACAACCGGTTGCACCGTTAACCCGACCAAATCGACCGTTCAGCGGACAACCGGTTGCACAGTATTTTGCATCGCCCGTAAGATAAGGACAACCGGTTGCACAAGAATCACTACGATGACGAAGGAGCATCACCATGGACGCCATTAACGATTGGGAAAACCAAGCGCTCACCCACAGGAACCGCCTGGCACCCCATGCGTACTTTATGGGTTACGAGACCGCCGATCTCGCTGCAACGTACAGCCGCGAGCTGTCGCGCGGGTTTGTCCAGCTGTCCGGCTCGTGGCAGTTCCGTCTCTTTGAGGGCCCCGCGGCCGTCTCCAACGAGGAGCTCTCCACGTACGAGCCCGAGTGGGATCACGTGGAGGTTCCGCACCTGTGGCAGGTAGACGGCTATGGCAACCTTGCCTACACCGACGAGGGCTTCCCGTTCCCGGTGGATCAGCCGTTCGTTCCCTCCGACGACCCCACAGGCGTCTACCAGCGCATCGTCAACCTTCCCGCCGTGCCTGCCGGCGCTCGCGAGATCATTCGCTTTGACGGCATCGAGAGCTATGGCGAGCTCTACGTCAACGGCAAGTTTATCGGCATGACCAAGGGCTCGCGCCTGTCTGCCGAGTTCGACGTGACCGACGCGCTTGTCGAGGGCGACAACCTGTTTGCGGTCAAGGTTCTGCAGTACAGCGATGGTAGCTATATCGAGGACCAGGACATGTGGTGGGCCTCGGGCATCTTCCGCGATGTGTACCTTATGCAGCGTCCCGCCGCGCACCTGGTCGACTTTAGGTTCCGCACGCACCGCGAGGGCGATGCCGCTCTGATCACGCTCGATACGGCGGCCGAGGGCGCTTCCCGCGTCGTGTTTACACTCAGCGATGGCGAGAACGTGGTGGCTACAGGTGAGTGCGTCGACGGCCATGCCGAGTGCAGCGTGACCGATGCCCACTTCTGGAATCCCGAGGACCCCTTCCTCTATGACCTTACGTTTGAGGTCTACGACGGTGACCAGGTCAGCGAGTACGTCCCGCATCGCCAGGGCCTTGCCGAGGTGACGGTCGAGGGCAATCATATCTACCTCAACGGCACCTACTTTAAGATGCATGGCGTCAACCGCCACGATCACGACGATCACAAGGGCCGCGCCGTGGGCCTCGATCGCATGCGCCGCGACCTGGAGCTCATGAAGCAGCACAACATCAACGCGGTGCGCACGTCCCATTACGCCAACGACCCGCGCTTTTACGAGCTGTGCGACGAGTATGGCATCATGCTGGTCGCCGAGACCGATATGGAGAGCCACGGCTTCGAGAATATCGGCAATATCGCCCTGGTCACCGACGACCCGGCATGGGAGCCGGCCTACGTCGACCGCATTGAGCGCCTGGTGATGCAGGAGCGCAACCACGCCTGCATCATTATGTGGTCGATGGGCAACGAGAGCGGCTATGGCTGTAACATCCGCGCGATGTACGCCAAGGCTCACGAGCTCGACGGTCGTCCGGTCCACTACGAGGAGGACCGCAACGCCGATAGCGTCGACGTCATTTCCACGATGTACTCCCGTGTGTCGCAGATGAACGACTTTGGCGAGCATCCGTTCCCCAAGCCGCGCATTAACTGCGAGTACGGTCACTCCATGGGCAATGGCCCCGGAGGCCTGTCCGAGTACCAGGAGGTCTTCGATCGCTGGGATTGCATCCAAGGCCAGTTTATCTGGGAATGGTGCGACCACGGTTTGGCTGCTGTGACCGAGGACGGCGTTGCCTACGATATGTACGGTGGCGACAATGGTGATTACCCCAACAACAGCAACTTCTGCATCGATGGCATGGTGTTCCCTTGGCAGCAGCCGAGCCCGGGCCTCACTGAGTATGGTCAGGTCATCTGCCCGGTTCGCATGGCTTATGACGCCGAGGCGGGCGAGCTGACTGTCACCAACAAGCGTTGGTTTACCACCCTCGAGGATGTCTGCCTGTCGGCCGAGACCCTGGTGGACGGCGACGTGGTCTGCCGCAAGACGCTCATGCCCGGTGCGGTTGCCCCCGGCGAGTCCGTCCAGCTTCCGCTAGTGATTCACGAGGCCGCGGTAGGCGAGACCCTGCTGACCGTGCGCGCCTACACCATGGCCGCTCACGTCTGGTGCGAGCCGATGTTCCAACTGGGTGCAAGCCAGTTTGCCATCGCCAACCATTCGGCGCCGGCCATCGCTGCCCCCGCTCGTCCTGAGCTTACGGTCGAGGAGACCGAGCAGGAGATCCACATTCACTCCCTCAACGGCGAGCTGACCTTCAGCAAGGTCAACGGTACCGTGAGCGAGTGGAAGGCATCCGGCCGCGACGTCATGGCCTCTGGTCCCCAGGTTGGTTTTTGGCATCCGCTCGTCGACAACCACGCCCAAGAGTATGACTCCCTGTGGAAGGACAACTTCATCGATGTGATGCAGACGTCTACCCGCAAGGTTACTTGGAAGCAGGACGGCAATGTGGTCGTCGTTACCGTGAGCCAGCGTATTGCTCCTCCCGTCCGCGCGTTCGGCATGCGCGTCGAGCTCGTCTATACCGTGCTTCCGAGTGGCCGCGTCGACCTCAAGGTTTCCGGCGAGCCCTACGGCGACTATTCGGACATTATCCCGCGCATCGGCATCTCCTTCGAGGTTCCCGGTTGTGATCGTGCCGTCGAGTGGTATGGCCACGGCCCGGGCGAGAACTATCCGGACTCGCTGCGCGCCAACCCGGTCGGTCATTACCGCACTACGGTCGACGACATGTTCACGCCCTACGTTATGCCCCAGGACTGCGCCAACCGCGAGGGTACCCGCTGGGTCGCCCTGCGCTCCAGCCACGGTGACGGTCTGGTCGTGACGCGTCCGAGCGACGCCGCTTCCAATCCGTTCTCGTTCTCCGCATGGCCCTATAGCTGCGAGGCTATCGATAACGCCAAGCATGTCTACGATCTTGTCCCGGGCGACACGGTTACGGTCAACATCAACGACCAGCTGCTCGGCCTTGGCTCGAACTCTTGGGGTTCCGAGGTGCTCGATTCCTATCGCACCCGTTTTGAGAGCTTCAGCTTTGAGGTGTCCCTGCGACCGCTGACGTCTGCCGATCTGGCTCAGGCGCTGGCACCCATTAAGGAGGCATAAGTCATGCATATCTTTAACTCGCGTGCCGATTTCGACGCCCAGATGAAGTCCGTCAAGAAGTGGATGCGTACCGGTCAGGCACTCGACGGCGTTTCTGAACTGCAGCACGATGTGGCGTACTCTATCGGCGACTCGCTGGTGTATTGGTGGGTGAACGCCCACGAGGCGGCTACTGCCGATCTGGTCGGTCACCGTCGCTACCATGCCGTGCTCGCCCCGCTCGACGGCAATCTGACCGTTGAGGTGGCTTCCAAGGCCGATCTTACCTGTACGCGCGCCTACAGCGATATCGATGATCGCGAGCGCTTTGAGGGTACGGGGGAGACCGTGACGATTCCCACCGGCGGCGTTGCCGTCGTCGAAATTGACGAGGCCTACCGTGTCGTGGCCGATGCCGCGGATCCCCGCGTCGTGGTACTGCACGTGACAGTCGAAGGTTATTCCTTCCCCAACAAGTAGTATTCGTCCGTTTGGACGTTTGCTTCGCGCCGTTAAGGGGGATGGCTTTGTTGACTCCCTTTTCCCCATTCCCCTTAGCAGGTGCGCCGTCCGTGTTTGCACTTGCAGCTCGGACGGGTTTAGATGACATTTAACAGATGATTGGGAGGGCTTATGAGCTCTGAAAAACGAGGAACGATTGGTTCGTTCGCTCTGCTGGGCATGACGGTCGCCGCCGTGTTCGGTATCAAGAACATCATCAACAACAACGCGGCCATCGGCTTGGCAGCTGCGCCGTCGTTCTTCTTCGCCACGCTTTTGTACTTTGTCCCCTATACCCTGGTTACCGCCGAGTTCGTCGGCCTCAACAAGGACTCCGAGTCTGGCGTGTACGCATGGGTTAAGACCTCGATGGGTGGTCGCTGGGCGTTCCTGACGGCATTTAGCTACTGGTTCGTTAACCTGTTCTTCTTTGCGTCCGTCCTGCCCAACGTCATCATCTACGCGAGCTACGTGTTCTTTGGTGCCAACGCCGAGCTTTCGCAGCTGTGGATCACCATTATCGAGATCGTCGTCTTTGCTATCGCCACGTGGGTTTCGACCAAGGGCGCTAAGTGGATCGGCTCCATTTCCTCCTTCGGTTCGACCGCGGCTCTCGGCCTGACCGCCGTGTTCATCCTGCTGTCCCTGGCTGCTGCCTTTGGCGGCGTTGAGTTCGCTACGGCTCCTACGCCCGCCAACATGGCTCCCGACATGAGCAACTTCGCCACTATGTGGGGCTTCTTCGGTACGCTTGCCTGGATCATCCAGGGCGTTGGCGGCGCTGAGTCCGTCGGCGTGTTCCTTAACGACCTTAAGGGCGGCGTCAAGGCCTTCGTGCGCACCGTCGTTATCGCCGGCCTGACCATCGGCCTTCTGTATGCAGGCGCTTCGCTGCTGGTTAACCTGTTCATCCCCGAGGGCGGCGTTGCCATCTCCACCGGCATCTTCGACGTGTTCGGCGCTGTCTTTGCCCACTTTGGCATTCCCATGGAAGTGTCCACGCGCGTCATCGGCCTGATCCTTCTCGCCGCTACGCTGGGCTCCCTCATGATGTGGACCTCCGCTCCCATCAAGGTCTTCTTCACCGAGATCCCCAAGGGCGTCTTTGGTAGCAAGATCGTCGAGCTCAACGAGCATGGCATTCCTGCCCGCGCCGCTTGGCTGCAGTTCGCCATCGTCGTCCCCATCCTAATCATCCCTGCTTTGGGCTCCGGTAACCTCGACGACCTGCTCATGATCGTCACCAACATGACGGCTGCCACCGCTCTGCTCCCGCCGCTGCTGATTTTGCTTGCCTACTTTATGCTGCGCAAGAACTTCGACGCTGCTCCCCGTGGTTTCCGCATGGGCTCGCGCAGCTTTGGCCTGGTCGTTGCCGCATTCCTGCTTGTGGTCTTCTGCTTCGTGCTTGTCTGCGGCACCATTCCGCTCGATCAGCCGCTGTGGCTGACGCTGGTCTACAACGTTGGCGGTGTGGTTGTCTTCCTGGGCCTTGCCGTGATGTGGTACAACCGCTATATCAACCGTCTGCGCGAGACCGATCCCGAGGCCGCCGAGAGCGAGCTGCGCCCCTCCGTCCTCGACATGATGGAGTAGCGGCTAGGATTAATCTACGGCTGTGGAATAAATCGATTCCCTTTCCTAAGGAGGGGCCTTACGAGGCCCCTCCTTTTGTGTTTTGGGGCATGGTTTTGGACCCCGTGTTCAAAAAATGCCAAATATGAGTACTGCTGCAAAAAAGGTGCCATATTTTTCGGTCTGTTTTGAGCGAAAATGGGCTCACAATCAATTTATCTAACCCCCTTAAAGGGCGTTTGACAGCTTTCAACCTCTTCGAATCGCTCAAATTAGGCAATTTGCTCTCGATTTTGCTGCTACTAAATTGGTGGCAGTACTCATATTTGCCACTTTTTGCCCACGAGGTGTTCAGAGGAGCTCTCGACAAGCATCTAACGCTACAATAGCTACCACGTGGCTGGGTTTGCCGGCCGAATGTGCGATGTCGTGGGAGGGGACATGGTCGAGTTTACAAAGACGATTAAAGATCCGTTGGGATTGCATGCCCGCCCGGTTGCGCTGCTTTATGACATTATCGCCAAGCATCGTAGTGACGTGTCGGTTTCGATTGGCAATCGTCATGTCGATGGCCGCGACGTTATAGGGCTCATGGCACTCTGTGGCGAATGTGGCGAGGACATCGTGTTCCGCGTTTCGGGCGTGGATGAGGCCTCCTGTGTCACATCGATCAGAAATCTCTCGCTCTAAGCATGATAGGGCGCGGTAAAGGATGGTCCTTTGCCGCGCCTTTTTGTTTCATATAGGAAACTTTTTCGAAATCTGAATGGGGACCCTTTCCAAAAAGTTAACCACGTGCTAGTTTACTATAGCGAACATAGACGTGGTTAACTTTTTACGCGTCGATGTTGAGGACGAACTGACGTTAGGAGCAACTCATGTCTTGCGGACCGCAGATGCCGGCCATGCCGCTTTCGATGGTAAAAGCGGGCGAAACCGTGCGCGTGTCTCGTGTAAAGGGCAATGAGGACATGAAACACCACCTCAAGGACCTCGGCTTTGTCGAGGGCAACGAAATCCACGTGGTGAGCTCGAGTGGTGCCAATATCATCGTCACGGTGCTGGGCGCACGTTTTGGCATCGATTCCAAGGTTGCCATGCACATCATGACCGTCGGTTAGTCTGCAGCATTTCATAAAAACCGAAAGGGGGACAAGAGGATGAAGACGTTGGGTGACGTTAAGGTGGGCGAGAGCTCCACCATCGTCAAGCTTCACGGTGAGGGTGCGCTTCGCCGCCACCTTATGGACCTGGGGCTCATCAAGGGCACTTCGTTCAAGGTCGTGAAGGTCGCACCGCTCGGTGATCCGGTCGAGATCAACGTGCGCGGCTACGAGCTTTCCATCCGCAAGGAGGAGGCGGCCGTCGTCGAGGTCCAGTAAGGGCTCGCGGCGTATATTTCTGCAGATAAAGTTAGGTATTTCTAACTTAATGCAGCAACTTTAAAGCACATTATCCAGCCCGTGCGGAGAAAGCAGCGCGGGCGCACAAGGAAGAAGGATTGAATGGCGGATTCTCAGATCCATGTCGCGCTGGCGGGTAACCCCAACTGCGGCAAGACCACGCTTTTCAACCTGATCACCGGCGCCAACGGCTACGTTGGCAACTGGCCCGGCGTCACGGTTGAGAAAAAGGAAGCCAAGCTCCTAAGCGACAAGAACGTTACCATCACGGACCTCCCTGGCATCTACTCGCTTTCCCCCTACAGCCCCGAGGAGCAATGCTCGCGCGATTACCTCATGAGCGGCGAGCCCGATGTTGTCGTCCAAGTTGTCGATGCCACCAACCTCGAGCGCAACCTGTACCTGGCGCTTCAGGTTATCGAGACCGGCCTGCCCGTGGTCGTTGCCCTCAACATGGCCGACTTGGTCGAGAAGAACGGCGACAAGATCGACACGGACAAGCTCTCCAAGAAGCTCGGCTGCCCGGTTATGATGATCTCCGCTCTTAAGAACAAGGGCATCAAGGAGCTCTTCGAGCAGGTCAAGAAGTCTGCAGCTTCCAAGGGCCAGGTGCCGGAGCACAAGTTCGACTCCTCCATCGAGGACGTTCTTGACCACATCGAAAACAATCTGCCTGCGAGCGTTCCCGCTAACAAGCGCCGCTATTACGCCGTCAAGCTGTTCGAGCGTGATGCGGACGCCTGCAAGCTCATCAACCTCACCAAGGAGAAGGCCGCTCGCGTGGAGGAGCTGGTCGCTCAGTGCGAGCAGGACTGCGACGACGATGCCGAGTCCATCATCACCGGTGAGCGCTACGGCGTGATCGCACACATCATCGACGAGTGCCTCACCAAGGCCCCGGCCAAGATGAGCACCTCCGAGAAGATCGACCGCGTGGTTACCAACCGTATCCTGGGCCTGCCGATTTTTGTCGTCATCATGTTCTGCGTGTACTACATCGCCGTTTCCACCTTGGGTGGCACGGTGACGGACTTCACCAACGACCAGCTCTTCGGCACCGACGGCTGGTACGTGCTCGGTCAGGGCCGCGACGCTTACGACGCGGCTGTCGAGGCCGCGGGTGACGACGCCGACTCGGTCGACCCGGCACAGTACGGCCCCTATGTCCCGGGTATCACCACCATGGTGCACGATGCCCTCGTGGCGGGTGGCACCGAGGACGGTGGCCTGGTCGATTCGCTGGTCTGCGACGGCATCGTTGGCGGCCTGGGCGCCATCTTCGGCTTTGTGCCGCAGATGTTCCTGCTGTTCGTGATGCTGTCCTTCCTGGAGGACTGCGGCTACATGGCCCGCGTCGCCTTTATCATGGACCGCGTGTTCCGCCGCTTTGGCCTGTCCGGTAAGTCGTTCATCCCCATGCTCGTGTCCTCGGGCTGCGGCGTCCCCGGCGTCATGGCCACCAAGACCATCGAGAACGAGAAGGACCGCCGCATGACGGTCATGACCACCACGTTCATCCCCTGCGGCGCCAAGCTGCCGATCATCGCCCTGCTCATGGGCTCCATCATTGGCGATTCTTCCACCACGGCCGCATGGATCAGCCCGCTCTTCTACTTCCTGGGCGTCTTTGCCGTCATCGCCTCGGGCCTCATGCTCAAGAAGACCAAGCTCTTCGCCGGTCGCCCGACGCCGTTCGTTATGGAGCTTCCCGCCTACCACTTCCCGGCGATCCGCTCTTGGGCGCTGCACGTGTGGGAGCGCTGCTGGGCCTTTATCAAGAAGGCCGGCACGGTCATCTTTGCGTCCACCGTCGTCGTTTGGTTCCTCTCCAACTTTGGTAGCTATAACGGTTCCTTTGGCTTCTTGCCTGCGATGGACGGCATCCCCGAGGAGTTTATGGACTACTCCGTGCTCGCCATGCTCGGCAACCTGGTCGCTTGGATCTTCGCCCCGCTCGGCTTTAGCACCTGGCAGGCCACCGCGCTGACCGTCTCTGGCCTCGTCGCCAAGGAGAACGTCGTCGCCACCGCCGGCTCGCTGCTGTCCGTCGCCGACGCGGGCGAGACCGACCCGAGCCTGTGGACCGCGTTTGCCGGCATGTTCCCCACCATGGGCGCTTGCGTTGCCTTCGGCGCCTTCAACCTGCTGTGCGCTCCGTGCTTTGCCGCCATTGGCACCATCCGCAACCAGATGGACTCTGGCAAGTGGACCGCGATTGCCATCGGCTACGAGTGCGCCTTCGCTTGGGTGATCGGCCTGTTCATCAACCAGTTCTACAACTTGCTTGTTCTGGGTCAGTTTGGCATCTGGACGGTTGTGGCCATTGTGCTGCTGGTTGCGATGCTCTTCCAGATCTTCCGTCCCATGCCCAAGCATGTATGGACCGACGAGGACGAGACCAACACTGCTTCCGCCGCAGTTTCCGCTTAAGTCCGAATAAGGATTAACCCCTTTCCACGAGCCCGGGTGTCCCAGCGACACTCGGGCTTTTTGGTGGGGGAGATGTGGCGTTTCCGCAGATAAAACCGACCAAAATAAACCTGTCCCTTTTTGCTAGGTGGAGAATGGGGTAAAGTAAGTGATGGCTAACTAGAGGAGGCTTGCTATGGCACCTATCGATATTGTTGTACTGGCTGTTATCGGTATTGCGTTTGTCGCGGTATGTGTGCGCATCTACCGCAAGGGCACCTGTGCCGACTGCGCTCAGGGTGGCGTTTGCACGGGGCATTGCTCCAACAAAAAGACGTGCGCCGCACTTAAGGGTGTGGACAAAATCGCCGAAGACTTGGGCCGCGGTATTCATTAGCCGACCGGCGTTTGGGAATGATTGACTTCGGATACGGCGGTTGCTGATACGATAAGTACGTTAGCAACTGCCGCCGAGCGGCTCAAACGAAAGGAACCCTGTATGGAGTCCTCCGCCTATCCGATGCTCTTTAGCCCGATCAAGGTCGGTACGACCGAGGTCAAGAACCGCGTCTTTATGCCGCCGGTGTCCACCAACCTGGCCGATCACGGATATGTGACCGACGACTTGGTCGATCATTACCGTGCCCGTGCCAAGGGCGGCGTTGGCCTGATCATCACCGAGGTCGTGACGGTCGAGCCTACCTATACCTATCTGCCGGGTGACATGTGCTGCTACGACGACACGTTTATCCCCGGCTGGGAAAAGCTCGCCGCGGCCGTCCACGAGTATGGCTGCAAGATCATGCCGCAGCTCTTCCACCCCGCCTACATGGCCTTTAACATTCCGGGCACGCCGCGCCTGATCGCTCCGTCCTTCGTGGGCCCGTCCTACGCCCGCGAGGCGCCGCGTCCTATCACGGTCGACGAGATCCACGAGCTCACACACCAGTTTGGCGACGCCGCCGTGCGCATGCAAAAGGCTGGCGTCGATGGCGTCGAGGTCCATGCGGCGCACGCCCACGGCATGCTCGGCGGCTTTTTGACCCCGCTCTACAACAAGCGTACCGACGAGTACGGCGGCTCGCTCGACGCTCGCATGCGCTTCCTGCTCGAGGTCATCGCCGAGATTCGCGAGCGCTGCGGTAAGGACTTTATCATCGACGTCCGCATCTCGGGCGATGAGTACACCGATGGCGGCCTGACCCTCAACGACATGATCTACGTCTCGCGTCGCCTGGAGAAGGCCGGTGTCGACATGATTCATGTGTCGGGCGGCACCACCATCAAGCGCGGCTCCGCAATTCCCGCCGCCGGCACGCAGCAGGCCTCGCACGCCGCTTGCTCGCGTGAGATTAAGAAGCACGTGAACATTCCCGTTGCCACGGTCGGCCGCATTAACGAGGCCTGGATCGCCGAGGAGCTGATCGAGGACGGCGCTGCCGACATCTGCATGATGGGCCGCGCCAATCTGTGCGATGCCGAGTTCTGCAATAAGGCCGCTGCCGGCAACGCCGACGACATCCGTCCCTGCATTGGCTGCCTGCGCTGCCTGAACGGCATTATGTTCGGCAAGCGCATCTCCTGCACCGTCAACCCGGACGTGGAGCGCGACGAGGCTGGCTACGAGCCTGCCGCCGAGGCCAAGAACGTACTGGTTGTGGGTGCCGGTCCCGCGGGCATGGAGGCGGCGTTCATTGCCGCCAAGCGCGGTCACAACGTGGTGCTCGTGGATAAGCAGGACGAACCGGGCGGCGAGATGCGCATCGCAGCCGTTCCGCCGGCAAAGCAGGAACTCACCCGCGTGATTAAGTACCAGTATCGCCGTCTTGCCGAGGCTGGCGTGAAGTGCGTCTTTGGCACCGAGCTTACTGCCGAGGACATTCAGCGTGACTACGCCGGCTACGAGGTCGTCCTAGCTTATGGCGCCGAGCCCATCGCCCCGGCCTTCATGCAGGGCTTTAAGCAGGTCATGACAGCTGACGACCTACTGGGTGGCAAGGCTTTCCCGGGCAAGAAGATCGTCATCGTGGGCGGCGGCACCGTTGGCTGCGAGACGGCCGATTACCTGGCCCCGCTGGTCAACGATCTGTCGCCGGCCAACCGCGATGTTACCGTCATCGAGATGACCAAGACGCTCGCCGCTAACGAGGGCGGTGCCGGTCGCGCGGTGCTTATCACGCGCATGCTCTCCAAGGGCGTCCACGTGCTGACCGAGGCCAAGGTGACCGAGATTACCGAGGACACTATCAGTTACGAGAAGGACGGCGAGGTCCACACCATCACCGGTGTCGATACGCTGGTGCTTGCCATGGGCTATCGTCCCAATACCAAGTTGGCCGACGACCTTGCCGCTGCCGGTGTTGCCACCCACGTGCTGGGCGACGCCCAGAAGTGCGGCAACATCCGCGATGCCATCGGCGATGGCTATAAGGTTGCCTGCGAGCTCTAGTCAACCCTTTGTGCGTGGGGGACAGGTGTCTCTGCGCCATCCGATAGCAAAACAGCGGCGGCGTCCCGGATTTCGGGATGCCGCCGCTTGCTCTTGTGATCCTGGCGATGCGAGCGCGCCCTATTTCACCGCAACTGAGGAGATAGGGGATGCGATAGTATTACGGGTGATATTCGACAAACCGTGGGCTTCATCCGAGGGCTTTATGGAACAACACCAGCATTATCAGAGCCTGCAAGACCAGGCATACAACGCATTGCGCTCCAAGATCATCTATGCCGAGCTCAGGCCTGGCACGCGCCTTTCGGCGATTGGTCTGGAAAAGGAGACGGGAATCGGGCGCACGCCCATTCGCGAGTCCTTTGTGCGCCTGCGTGAGCAGGAGCTGGTGGAAACGCGTCCCAAAAGCGGCACCTATGTCTCAAAAATCAGCATGGAGCGCGCTGAGAACGCTTGTTTCTTGCGCGAGAAACTCGAGAGAAGCGTGCTTATTAAATGCTGCTCTGCCGCCACGCCCGAGCAAAAGCATCGGCTTGAGCAGATTCTTGCCGAGTCCGAGTCGCTCGACCATAGCGAAACGCGTCGTTTTTTTGACCTGGACAACCTGTTCCATGAGACGTGTTTTGAGATTGCTGGCCGTCACATGCTGTGGGATTGGATGAAGAGCGTCAACACGCATTTTGAGCGATACAACTGGTTGCGTATGGTGTCGCAGGATTTGGATTGGGAGCCGATTCGCTGGCAGCATCGCCGGATTCTCGAGGCCATTAAGAGGGGCGATACCGACGCGGCGAGCTATCTGGCAGAGACGCACTTGCACCTGATGCCCGAAGAGCAAGGTCCGGTTATCGCCTTGCATCCCGACTATTTTGAGCTGTCTAAAGACTCGGCTATCTAGCCCATTATCGCATCTGCTCGAGACGCAAAAACGATGCTGCTCACCTACAGCGTTTTGCAACCGAGATTTTTAAAAAAATGCCTAAAATGGCTCAGACTGCCGACAATTGGGAAACGGGGTGCGCTATGGCGCAGATGAGAATCAAGGACATTGCCGCCGAGGCGGGCGTGAGTCCGGCCACGGTTTCGCGCTATCTCAATAACCGCCCCGGGCAGATGACCGAGGAAACCCGTGCTCGCATCGCAGCGGTTATCGAGCGCACCGGCTATCGCCCGCGTGCCGCCGCGCGCAATCTGCGCAGCTCGCGCACCAACCTCATCGGCGTGATTTTGGCCGACATCGCCAACCCGTTCTCGAGCGCCATGCTCGAAGGACTTTCCGCCAGTGCCGCCGCGCGCGGCTGCTCGCTCATGACGGCCATTAGCGGCAACGACCCCGCCAAGGAGACAGAGTCGCTCACCAGGCTTATCGATGCCGGCGTGGACGGCCTGGTCGTCAACACCTGCGGAGGCAATGACGAGGCGATCGCCGCGGCCGCGGGGCGCCTACCCGTTGTACTGCTCGACCGCGATGTTGCCGACGGTGGCATCGATCTGGTGACATCGAACAACCGTGAGCTGGTCGCCGGCTTGGTAGACGAGCTCGCCGCTGCGGGCTGTGAGCGCCTGTGCCTGCTCACCGAGGCAAGCGACGACAGCCCCGTCCGTCGCGAGCGCGCCAAGGCCTTTACTGACGAGCTTTCGCACCGCGGCCTTGCGGGCGAGGTCGTCACCCTGGCCGACGGGGGCGCCACGGGCGTCGGTCGCTTGGACGAGACCATCCGCGACTATGCCGGCAAAAAGCTCGGCCTCATTGCCGTCAACGGCCTGGTTTTCCTGCGTCTGACCGAGGCTCTGACGCAGCTTGGTCCCTCGCTGCCGGCGGGGCTTAAGATCGCGACGTTTGACGACTACCCCTGGAACCATGTGCTCTTTGGCGGCGTCACCACGGCCGCGCAAGACACCCCTACCATTGCCGAGTGCGTAGTCGAGCGCCTGTCTGAGCGCATCGACGTCGTTACCACCACCGTGGGCGAGGCCGCAAAGCTGGCGCCCAAACGCATCGAGATCCCCGGCCACATCGAACACCGCGCTTCGACCTCGCGCTAGTCTGTATGATAATATATAGACAATGTCATACAGGAGGTATCCATGGCTGCGTCTGTGCTGAGTGTGCGAGTGGACTCGTCAATTAAAGACTCATTTGCCGAACTGTGCGAAGAGCTTGGCATGACTTCGTCTGTTGCGGTCAATATGTTTATGAGGCAGATGCTGCGCGAGCGCTCTCTGCCGTTTGTTCCTTCACTTGGTAAAAGCTCTGCGAGCGAAAGCGCCGCGGCGGGCATTTTGGATACTGCCCAGATTGAGTCCGCCGTCCGCGAGGCAGCCAGCACGATTCCCGCCATCAAAACCGTGATTCTATTTGGTTCGTATGCCCGTGGCGAGGCGCATGCCGATAGTGATATTGACTTGCGCCTCGAAGTCGATCGCGAGCGGGGCTTTGGTCTTTTCGCGCTGTCGGCATTTGGTGAGGCGGTGCGCAAAAAAACCGGGAGGCAGGTTGACCTCGTCTCGAGTGACTATCTTGATGACGATCTTGCCGCGGTAATCGAGCGCGAAGGAGTGATCCTCTATGATCGCGCGTAAGTCAGACGGCCTCCGCGCTCAAGAGGTTTTGGAAGCCATCTCTGAAACGAACGAGCGCATCAAGGCTTTTGATATCACCGAGGACCAGTTTCTGCATGCGAATGACGTGCGGACGAGGGCGTTGGCGGACTCCCTTTTGATGTGTGCGCTTAGGGTAACGGAAGAAGCGGGCAAGTTGTCGGAACGCTCGCAGCGGCTTCATCCCGAAATCGAATGGCGTGGAATTATCGGCATGAGAAATTATCTTGCGCATGATTACGGCAATGTCGACCGCTCGGTTGTTTGGGATGCAGTGACGATGGAGTTCCCTACGCTGGAACGAGCCTGTAGACAAATTGTCTCCGAATCTGAACGCTAGCCGCTCGTTCGCAACGGCCTGTTCGCACACGTTTTTTGAGCGCTTGATACGCTTTAACCCTGCGGAAACATTTTTCTGCGATAGTATCTGCGATATAGACCAGTCGAAACCCGCCCGAAAGAAAGGGGAGCGACATGAACCAGCAGAACATCGATTACGTACTCCGCTCCGTAGAGCAGCGTGACATCCGCTTTGTGCGTCTGTGGTTTGTCGACATTCTCGGCCGCCTCAAGAACTTTGCCATTAGCCCCGAGGACCTCGAGGTCGCTTTTGAGGAGGGTATTGGCTTTGACGGCTCCGCCATCGAGGGCTTTGCTACGCCCGAGGAAGCCGACATGCTGGCGTTTCCCGATGCTTCGACCTTCCAGATTTTGCCGTGGCGCCCGAGCCACAACGGCGTCGCCCGCGTGTTCTGCGACGTGTGCACCCCCGATCGCAAGCCGTTTGCCGGCGACCCGCGCGATGCCCTGCGCCGCATGTTCCGCAAGGCCGAGAAGGCTGGCTATCTGCTCAACGTGGGCGCCGAGCTGGAGTATTACTACTTCCCCGACGAGCACACCCCCGAGCCGCTCGACAACGTGGGCTACTTCGATCTTTCGGTGAGCGATGCCGCCCGCGACCTGCGTCGCAACACGGTTCTCACGCTCGAGAAGATGTCCGTGCCCGTGGAGTACACCTTCCATGCCGCCGGCCGCTCGCAGCACGGCATGAGCCTGCGTCACGCCGAGGCCTTGAGCATGTCCGACGCCATCACCACGGCCAAACTCATCATTAAGCAGCAGGCCTACGAGAGCGGTTGCCACGCATCCTTTATGCCCAAGCCGTTGGCAGGCGAGGATGGCAGCGCCATGTTTTTGCATCAGTCGCTGTTCGACCACGACGGCAACAACGTCTTTTGGGGTGAGGACGACGAGAAGTACCACCTCTCCGATATCGCCAAGCATTATATGGCCGGCATTCTGGCGCATGCCCGCGAGATCAGCGCCATCACCAATCCCACGGTCAACTCGTACAAGCGTATCACCACGGGCGGCGACTCCGTGCCGCAGTACGCCACGTGGGGCCTGCGTAACCGCGCGAGCATGGTCCGCATCCCGGTCTACAAGCCCGGCAAGCAGCTGTCCACGCGCATTGAGCTTCGCAGCCCCGACCCCATGGCCAACCCGTACCTGGTCAACGCCGTCACGCTGGCGGCTGGTCTCGACGGCATCGAGCGCAAGCTGGAGCTCCCGCCCGAGGCCACGGCCGAGACGCTCAAACTCACCGACCGTCAGATGCTCGAGGCCGGCTACGCACCGCTGCCGCGCTCGCTCAAAGAGGCGCTTGACGTCTTTGAGGACTCGCAGTTTATGAAGGATGCCCTCGGCGAGCACATTCACAGCTTCTTCCTCAAAAAGAAGCGCAACGAGTGGCATAAGTTTGAGTCCACGATCACCGAGTGGGAGATCAAGCATTATCTGGCGAACTCCTAATCGCGCTGGCTTGTTCCAGTACGATTGAGCTCATTTCCTTGGAGGCCGATATGTCCGAAAAGAGTGCCCTGTTCATGGCGCGCACGACGCGCTTCCACGAGTTTGCCCGCAGCTTGACGACCACCCTGGGTGTCGAGGTGAGCCTGGCAACCCCCGATTCGCCGACTGCGGCGCACGACTTTGACCTGCTGATCCTCGATTCCGACGGCATCCGCAGCGACCGCATCGATCAGATTGCCAAGTGGCTTGACGATCGTGGCGGCGTCCCCATGCTGGTGATCGTCGACGATGAGGCCCTTGGCACCCTGCGCCTGCCGAATCACGCGCATGCCGACTTTGTATGCCCCACGGCGACGCCCAACGAACTCAAGGCTCGCGCACAGCGCCTGATGGGCGAGGAGGAGACCGTCACCGCCGACGATGTGCTCAACATCGATAACCTCGAGATTAACCTGGCTACCTACCAGGTGACACTCGATAACGAGCCCATCGACCTGACGCTGATGGAGTACTCGCTGCTGAGCTTTTTGGCGACGCATCCCAACCGTGCCTACAGCCGCGAGGTGCTGCTGCACCGCGTGTGGGGCTTTGAGTACTGCGGCGGTACGCGTACCGTCGACGTGCACATCCGACGCATCCGCTCCAAGGTGGGCCCGCAGATCGCGGCACACATCACCACCGTCCGCGGCGTGGGCTATCTGTTTAAGGACTAGCTTTCCACCACAAAGGGGACAGGCACTTTTGTGGTGGTTTTGACGCAGGTACGGATTCCTTTCGGGTCTGCGGCAGAACTTAAGCCTTCCTAAAAGATTGCGTTCTCATACACTTGCGCCCGCATATTGGGGTACAACTCAACGTGAACAATGATGGCCCGCCACATGTTTGGCGGGCCTTTGGTTATTTGACGAAAGGATCGCAGCCATGAGCGAGTACGATTCCCAGCGTCCCCAGGATGCGGGCAACGCCGGCGAGACCCAGCAGCAGCCGCGTGTGCAGGTGGAGTCGACGCCTGCCGGCAGTAACATTCCCTATGTGCAGGCCTACGACACGCAGACCGGAAAGCCGCTGGGCAGCCAGCAGGTCGTGAACAAGCACACGGTGGTCAAGACCAAGACCAAAAAGCTGCCGATCTTTATTACGGCACTCGCCGGCTGTGCCTGCGGAGCCCTGCTGGTCATCGCGCTCATTATGAGCGGCACGCTCGATATCGGCGGCGGCAAGAATGCCGTGACGGCGGGTGCTTCGGGTTCGTCGACGCAAAAGATCACCATCGACTCCGAGGACACCACGCTGGCCGAGGCCGTTTCTGCCAAGGCGTTGCCCTCCGTGGTTTCCATCACCGCCACTTCGAGCGGTAGCCAGAATGGCTCGCTTTCGCAGTCTGCCGATGAGTCGGATAGCTCGGGCAGCGTCGGTTCGGGCGTGGTGCTCGATACCGAGGGCCACATCCTCACCAACAACCACGTGGTTGATGGCTACGACCAGTACGTGGTGACCATGGATGACGGCACCACCTATGAGGCCGAGTTCGTGGGCAACGACGCCTCGAGCGACCTGGCCGTCATCAAGCTCAAGGACGCCGACGCCTCCAAGCTCACGCCGATCGAGATCGGTGATTCCTCCAAGCTCAACGTGGGCGAGTGGGTCATGGCGATCGGCTCGCCGTTCGGCAACGAGCAGTCCGTCTCCACGGGCATCGTGTCGGCGCTCTATCGCTCCACGGCCATGAGCTCTACCAGCGGCAACACCATCTACGCCAACATGATCCAGACCGATGCTGCCATCAACCCGGGCAACTCCGGCGGCGCGCTCGTCAACGACAACGGTGAGCTGGTGGGCATCAACTCGCTCATCGAGAGCTACTCGGGCTCCAGCTCGGGTGTTGGCTTTGCCATTCCGGTCAATTACGCCAAGAACATTGCCGACCAGATCATCGACGGCAAGACGCCGGTGCATCCGTACATGGGAGCTACGCTTTCGAGCGTCAATGCGCTTAACGCCCGCACCAACAAGCTGAGCACCGATAGCGGCGCGTATGTGGCGAGCGTCGTTGAGGATGGTCCTGCCGCCAAGGCCGGCATTCAGGAGGGCGATGTCATTACCAAGCTGGGCGACGACGAGATTACGAGCGCCGATGGCCTGATCATCGTGCTGCGCAGCCACGAGGTGGGCGAGAAGGTCGAGATCACGCTCATGCGCGGCAAGGAAGAGAAGAAGGTCACCGTCGAGCTGGGCTCCGATGAGGAGCTGCAGAACCAGCAGCAGGACGACAGTTCGACCGACACCGGCAACGGCGGTATTACCGACGAGCAGCTGCGCCAGTACCTGGAGGAGCTGCTGGGCCAGCAGGGCCAGGGTCAGGGCTACGGCCAGGGTTACTAACGAGCCATTTCGCACATGCCGAAGCCAGAGGGGCTGTCCCATCAACGCGGGACAGCCCCTCTTTTCTTATTGATCCGTTGGGAACGGAGGAAAACGGATCACTTGTGGCTGGCAAGAGGCCTGGTTCGTAATGGTCTGGACAGTTAGTGGTAGCGCGCAGAGATGTGGTGTAAGAGGCGGGGCATGCCCCGCCTCTTCTCTTT
>USGN01000002.1 GCA_900554255.1 uncultured Collinsella sp.
CGTGCTCAAGC
Source organism: uncultured Collinsella sp. (assembly GCA_900554255.1). Lineage (GTDB taxonomy): Bacteria > Actinomycetota > Coriobacteriia > Coriobacteriales > Coriobacteriaceae > Collinsella. The sequence continues at coordinate 12 of USGN01000002.1, forward strand.
GCCATGGCGGCGAAAAGCTGTCGGTGAAGGTCGACGGCAAGCGCGTGAAGCAAGGCAAATGGGATAGCCGCGAGCTTACGGGTGGCGAGAAGGTGACGGTCAAGGACGGCCGCAACGTGTACGAAAAGCACGAGGTCCAGGCCACGACTATCGAGCCAAAGCTTAAGGTCGAGGGCACGGGTGCCATTGAGTATGTCAAAACCTGGGGCGTTCAGGGTCGCTCCGAGGTATGGGTCGGCGAGCAGTCGGGCAAGACGCAGGACCGCGGCGAGGTCGTGCCCGCCACCGACTGCGTGGTCGAGTGCGCAAGCGTAGCGCCCAAGGGCAACGAAAAGTACGTGGCCCTGACATTTGACGAGGGTCCGAGCGGCGCGACCAAGCAGATTTTGCAGGTGCTCAAGGAAAAGGGCGTCACGGCGACATTCTTCCTTTCGGGCGATGCGGCTGAGGCCTCGCCCGCTACTGCCAAAGCGATTGTCGATGCCGGGTGCGAGGTCGGCTCCAACAGCTACAGCGATGATTCGCTCAAGGGCGAGGATCGCGAGACGGTGCGCAAGCAGGTCGCGAAGGGCACCGAGGCGATTAAGTCGGCGACCGGCGTCGAGACGATGTTGCTGCGTGCCCCCTACGCCGCGTTTGACGAGCAAAACTGGATCGACTCGATGGACCTGGTATCCGCTGTGGTTTCGTGGAATATCGATTCGGGCGACTGGCTGCTCAACGGCGCCGACGAGCAAGTATCGACCGTGCTCGACTCGATGACGCCGGGCAATATTGTGCTGCTCACCGATAGCGATGAGTGCGCCGAGCAGACGCTCGAGGCGCTGCCGCAGATTATCGATGGCCTTGTCGCCGACGGCTACAAGATCGTGACGCTCAGCGACCTGGTCAAGACGGACACGGCGTTGAGCAAAAAGCTCACCTCGCTCACCAAGGTCTCCATGCCCAAAAACGCCGTGTTCCCCCAACTCCCCGAGGACGACGACACCACAGAGTAGTCATCGGGGACGTGCTTAAACGACTGGTCGTTTAGGACGGTCTTAATCGCTTTGCCCCACCGTGCTCACCCGGCTCTCTGTCACGGATGCGTCAGCGTTTGGTATGCCTGCAATGTGCAGCGCATAAATTCGATGCCGCAGGGCGATGCTGATGCTATAGTTACTGCGGTTAATGAGGGTCAAGAGAAAGGTTACAGGTGAAATCCAAACCTCGACCATACAGTCGATGACCCCATGCAGGTGCTTTCTGCGCGTGCACGGGGTGTGAGCGTCGAGCGGCGTGCCGCCCGCGCATGCGTATACATATCCAGAAGCCCCCGGACGCCGCACGCGCGGCCGCGTTCGGAGGAATAATGATGGGGAGCACCATTGAATTATCTGAGTGAGATGCTCAAATTGCCGGTCTTGGACGTCGATGGCGAAAAGCTCGGCGTGGTCAACGATTTTGGTATTGCTACTGGCGAAGTTTTTCCACACGTGACGTCGCTCGCGTTCCGCGGTCCCGGCAAGACGCCGTTTATGATCAGTTGGCGCAAATGGGTCGACCGTATCGACGAGACGGGCGTACACCTTAAGACGTCGGCCACCGAAATCCGTTTTTCGTACTTGCAGCCGACCGAACTCTTGCTTGCCCGCGACGTGCTCAACAAGCAGATTGTCGACACGCAGGGCATGAAGGTCGTGCGCGTAAACGACATCAAGTTTTCCATGTCGGGCGAAAACCAGCTGCGCCTGCTGGGCGCCGAGGTCGGTGCCCGCGGTCTGCTACGCGCCATCAGCCCCGCGCTCGAGCATATCGTCGAAGGCTTTATGAAGCACCTGGGCAAGCCGCTCAGTGAGGACATCATCGCTTGGTCCTACATGGACCTGCTCGACCGCTCGACCAAGAACATTCAACTCTCGGTGTCGCACAAGACGCTCGGCGAGCTGCACCCTGCCGACATCGCCGACATTATCGAGCAGCTCGACCCGCGCCTGCGTGCGCAGGTGTTTGCGCAGCTCGATACTGCCCAGGCCGCCGAGGCCATCTCGGAGTTCGATGACGACGAGCTTATGACCGAGATGCTCGAGGGCCTGTCCGATACCGACGCATCGTCGATGCTGGCCATGATGGACCCGGACGACGCTGCCGACCTGATCGACGAGCTCGATTATGAGAAGGCCGAGAAGCTCCTGCGCCTGATGGGCGTCAAGGAGGAGAAGGCGATTCGTAATCTGCTGGGCTACGAGGACAACACCGCCGGCCGCATCATGACCTCGGAGTTTGTCTCGCTGCCCGCCACGGCGACGGTCGGCGACGCCATCGAGGCGATTCGCAAACTCGACGAGGACTTTGAGAGTGTCTATTACGTCTATACCGAGGATCCGAGCGGCATGCTGACCGGCGTGCTTTCGCTGCGCACGCTGATTGTAGCCGACCGCGACGCCACGCTGGGTCAGCTGGCCTATCGCGACCTGGTCTATGTGTCGCCTGACGAGGACCAGGAAGACGTGACGGACGAGATGACCAAGTACGACCTGGTTGCCATCCCTGTCTGCGACGAGAACCGTCATATCCTGGGTATCGTAACCTTCGACGACGCCATGGACGTTATCGCCGAGGAGCATCAGGAGGACCTGCAGATCGCCGGTGTCGGCTCGGGCGATAGCGCGTCGGACGACTCGACGAACGTGCTCAGCTGGTTCGTGCATCGTCAGTACTGGGTCGTCGTGTGGGGCATCGCCTCGTGCATTATGGCGACGGTGCTGGGGACGGCGCTGGGCTCCGCGCATCTGGTGGTGTTCCCCATGTGCGCCATGCCACTCGTGCTGTTGGCGGCCTCGCGCATGGTGTCGTTCGTCAAGAACTACTTCCTGGAGTATGACGGTCACGACGACGAGCCCAAACCGTACCTGGGATTCTTCTTCCAGAGCACGGGTATGGGCCTGATTCTGTCACTCGTGACCTACCTGTGCGCGCAGCTGGTGCGCACAGCCGCGTTCCTCGATGCCCCTATGCTTGAGGAGCAGCTCTTTACCGGCTGCTTTAACATCGCGGCCATCATCTGCCTGGTGGGCAACATGAGCGCCGTGATTTACCTGATGGTGCTGTTCTGGCGTGACGAGCATGACCTCAACACGTCGGGCACTGCCATGAACGTTATTGCCGTCATGATCTCGTGCGTAGCGTACTGCGCCGCTGCGGTGCTGCTCACCATGTCGGTCATTGGTTAGGTGGTCGCGTGCAAAATACCAAGCAAAAGTCGGGCACCAAGCAAAAGTTGACCATCGCGGCCATCTTTGGCGCTATGGGTCCCGGTCTGCTGGCGGCGCTTTCGGGCAATGACGCCGGCGGCATCGCCACGTATTCCAGCGCGGGCGCCAGCTATGGCTACAAGATGCTCTGGATGCTTCCCGTCATGACTGTGCTGCTCATCGTGACGCAGGAGACCGCGGCGCGCTGCGGATGCGTCACGGGCAAGGGCCTGGCGTCGCTCATTCGCGAGCGCTTTGGCGTGCGCAAGAGCGTGCTGGCCATGGCGGCGCTGTTGATCGCCAACACGGCGGTGACCATCTCGGAGTTCGCGGGTATCGCCAGCGGCCTTGCTCTCTTTGGCGTGCCGGCGAGCATCTCGGTGCCGTTGGTGGCGCTGCTGGTGTGGATGCTTACCATGTCGGGTAGTTTCCAGCGCATCGAGAAGATTCTGCTGCTGGTGAGCTGCGTGTTCGTGACCTATATTGTCGCCGCGTTCATGGCTGGCCCCAACTGGGGTGAGGTCGCGGTCGACCTGGTCGTGCCTAACATTCAAAATGACCCCAGCTACGTGTCGCTCGTGGTCGCAACGATCGGTACCACCATCGCGCCGTGGATGATTTTCTTGGCGCAGAACAACGTGGTCGACAAGAACGCGGGCGAGGACGATATCGTGCTGCAGCGCATCGATACCGTGAGCGGCTCGCTTGCCGCCGATGTCATTGCCGGCTTTATTATCATCACGACCGGTACGGTGTTGTTCCCGGCGGGCATTCAGATTAGCGATGCTGCCGATGCTGCCCGTGCGCTGGAGCCTATTGCGGGTCAGTGGTCCACGGTACTGTTTGCCTCGGGCCTGGTCGCGGCGAGCTTCTTGGCTGCCTGCGTGCTGCCGGGCGTTACGTCGAGCGCTATCTGCGAGGCATTTGGCTGGGAGCGCGGTGCCGACCGCAGCTGGGACGAGGCCCCGGTCTATCGCGGCATCATTACGGCCATTATCGGTATCTCTGCCGTGCTGGTGCTTATGCCCGGCGTCGATCTGTTTCAGATTATGATGACCTCACAGGTCATCAATGGTGTGCTGTTGCCCGTGGTTCTGGTGTTCCAGGTGGTTATCGCAGCCGACCGTCACATTATGGGTGCCAGCCGCAACGGTCGCGTGTGGAACATGCTCACTTGGGCGACTATCGCCGTGATTACGGTGCTCACGGTCGTCATGTTTGTCCTGCAAGCGATGGGCTACAGCGCTTAACGCCCACTTTTGCTTCCGAACAGGCCGCAGCGATGGGGCGCGGCCTGTTTTTTGTCTGCTATAGGGTGTTAGTTATATAGCAATGGACAAAAAATGCCAAATATGAGTACTGTTGCTAAGTGAATAGCATTTACATCCTAAAAGATAATGAACATAGCCTTTAGTATGTTCATTAAAATTGGCTCCAATACGCCTTAAACCAGTCAGGTTGGCTGCTTTAGGGGGTTGTAGGGGTCGCTCGGACGTCATTTTGGGTGGTTTTGCCTGCTACTAAAATGGTAACAGTACTCATATTTGCCCTTTTTTGCCCACAGACCTTTGAGGGTGCGGCGAAAAGGGCTTGTTTTGATTGTTTGGGGCAGGCACGAGGCGCGGAAACGATGTCTGGAGCGACGGAGCGGCCTGGAATTCATCCGTAGAGGTCTTCATTGGCTGCGCCAGGAGTGTCCCTAACTGCCGGAGGGGGTGTCTGCCGTGGCAGACACCCCCTCCGGATGTGGGAAGTTTGCGCTGCAGGTTACTTGTCGGTGCCCAGCTTGTGTGGCTTGATAGCGAGAGCATTGACGAGCGCGTCGGTGGCGGACTTGACGGCTGCCGGTTGCGGATCGTTGACGTGATCCTCGGGGTGTACGGGCAGGTCCTTCTTGACAGCATCGTGGATCAAGTTGAGGTACTCAGTCACGCCAGTGGTCGATAGGTGCGTGCCATCGCCATCGAACAGGTCGTTGCGGTTAGCACTGTATCCGTACCAATCGATAACGCGCACGTTCTTGTAGCGCGTAGCGGCGTTGGCGATGGCCTGGTTGGTAGAGCCAACCCACGGCTGCGGGCTGCGCGTGTTCACAAACACCACAATACGCCTATCTCCTGCATCGGCCATGATGGCGTCGATCTGGTCGTCGGTTACCAAGCCGTTGGTGCCCAGGGCAAAGACCACGATCTTGCCGGCAAGGTTCTGCTGGATATAGCCCTCAAATGTCGCACGGCCCGCATCGAACTGGCGGCCCTTTTCGGCATCGATATGGCTGTGTGGGAACACGCCGTCAAAGGAATCAACGGCGCGCAGCGACACGGAGTCACCGATCATCAACAGGTCGTAGGAGCCATCGGGGAAGCCGTCGTTGTCCTTGTCGGTGTCGTCGGCCGCCTGCTGGTCGGTGGGCGCGGTGTTCTTGGCTTCCTTGTTCAGAACTTCGGCGCCCTCGCCGCTCAGCGCAGACGTCTCGGGCACAAAGATCAGGCCGCCCAGTGCAACGACCAACACGACAGCGCAGGCTGCGCAGACAGGGATGTGCGTGCGTGCCCAGTTGGCGGGCGTGGTGGTGCCATCGCGGAATTCGGCGACGGTGCGCCCAAAGGCGCCCTTTCTAAACGGCGTCTCGATAAAGCGATATGAGCATTCGGCTACGGCGACCACCAACAACACCTGCAAAATGTACTGCCACCACGGCGTATCGTTGATGTTGGCGACCGGGTTCATGAGCAACAGTAGCGGATAGTGCCACAGGTAGATGCTGTACGAGCGCTTGCCAACCCACACGAGCGGCTCGGCGGACAGCGCGCGGGCAACCATTCCCTGGGGCTGCACACAGGCCGCGATGACCATGAGCGTGAGGATGGAGCATAACAGCGTGCCTCCGCGATACTGGAACGCGGTGTAGCCGTTGGTGAGCGCGACCATGGCGGCAAGGCCAACCAGACCCACGACGCCCAACACATCGATAGATGCAGGCGAGGACCAAAAGCGCACGAGGGCGCTCGGCTGTGCCGGGGCGGTCTCGGCTGATTCGTCGGCCTTCTCGCCAGGCTTGCCCTCGGCGTTCTTGCCGTGCTTGGCGGCGCCAGCCAGGCGATTGAGCCCCAAACGACGAGCGAGACGCACCGGCGCCAGGTCGCGATCGGGGATAAAGGCCATCCAGGCACCCAACAGCAGCGAGAACACGCGGGTGTCGGTGCCGTAGTACACGCGGCTGGGGTCGGCGGCAGGGTTGTAAAGCACCATCATGGCGAGGGCAGATACCGCGGCAAGGCCCAGAACCACGCGGCGCGTGTTGGGTTTGCTCACATGCATGGATACCATGGCAAACAGCAGCGGCGGCCAAATCAGGTAGAACTGTTCCTCGATGGCGAGCGACCAAAAGTGCGTAAGCGGCGAGGGGTCGCCCAGGGCGTTGAAGTACGAGACGTTTTGGGCAATCTGCCACCAGTTGTTGAAGAACAGCAGCGACGGCAGGATGTCGGGGCGCATCTTGGTGAGCATCACGTGGTTAAAGATGGTGCACAGCGCGCAGGTCACGAACACTACCGTTACCACGGCGGGGACTAGGCGACGGATGCGGCGAATCCAGAAGCTCTTAAGGTCGATGCGGCCGGTCTTAGCGACTTCGTTGAGCAGCAAGCGCGTGATCAGATAGCCCGAAAGCACAAAGAAGATCGTGACGCCAAGCAGGCCGCCCTGAGCCCACGTGAGGTTGAGGTGATAGAGCACCACCGCGACGACGGCAAGCGTGCGCAGGCCGTCGAGCGCAGGGATGTAGCGGGACTTGGGGCGAGCAGGCGTCTGCTCCGCGGCGGGAGTGTTGGCGCGGCCCGCGTTGTTGGCAGAAGCACGATGGGGGCTCACGGTGCGTCGCGGTTCGTTGGCACGGCGTTCGCCCTTCACGCGTTCGTGCGGCGCCGGCTCGTTGCCCGTGCGGCGTCGACCGCGCGAGCCCGATTGCGAGAATTGTTCCATAAAACATCATCCAATGACGAGGATAATCAGCACATATTCATTGTAGCTGCCTGCTCCTGTGAATGCTTGCTGCTGGCGCAACCTCAAGGGCGCGTTCACATCAAAGTGAACTAAAGTTATAGAGGTGAGAGAGTGCACGATCGACGGCCGACGGTGGGCATAAGGCCCGCAGATGAGGAGGTTTCCATGGCAGATCGCGGCATCGTTGCGGTGTTCGGCAGCATGAACATGGACCTTTCGGTGGCGTGCGAGCGCATGCCGCGCGCGGGCGAGACAGTCGGTGGCAGCGGTTTTATCACCAACGCCGGTGGCAAGGGCGCTAACCAGGCCGTTGCCGCCGCGCGCATGGGTGCGCGCACGTGCATGATTGGCGCGGTCGGCCGCGACGCGTTCGGTGCATCGCTCGTGGCGGGGCTCCAAGATGCTGGCGTGGACTGTGACTTTGTGGCGCGTCGCGATGACGTGGAGACAGGCACGGCGACCATCATTCGCTGCGAGGGCGACAACCGCATCGTGCTGTCGCCGGGCGCCAACCATGCACTCGCGGGCGAGGACGTTGCCTGCGCGCTGGGGCGTCTGGTGGCCGATGGGCTCGACGGAGACGCCAGCGATATTGCCCCGGCTGCCGGAAGCGTCTTTATCGCCCAGGGCGAATGTGACCTTGCAGCGACTGCCGAGGCGCTTTTTTGCGCTCACGAGCTGGGGTTCTATACGATCTTTAATCCAGCGCCTGCCTGTGAGTTGCCTGCGGAGGCCTGGCCTGCGGTCGACTTGGTCTGCCCCAACGAGACTGAGTGCCAGGTTCTGACGGGTATCCTGCCCAAGGACGATGAGAGCTGCGCCGCGGCGCTCAATGCCCTGCTCGCCAAGGGTGCCGGGGCTGCGGTCATCACGTTGGGCGGCGCCGGCTCGGTTACGCTCGGCGATGGCGGTGATCTGCTGCGCATGCCGGCACTTTCGAGCACGGTAGTCGATACCACGGCCGCCGGCGATACGTTTATTGGCGCGTTGGCAGCGGCTCGCCTAGAGGGCTTGCCGCTCTTTGAGTGCATGGCGGCGGGTGCACGCGCTTCGGCGGTGACGGTGTCGCGCTTGGGCGCGCAACAGTCGATTCCCACGCGCGCCGAAGTTGAACATTGGTTTGGTTAAACGATAAAGACGGAGAAGCGGAGTAGAACAATGGCAATCAAGAAGCTGATCCTTGATCTGGATATGGGCGTGGACGATGCGATGGCGCTTGCCTATGCCATCGCGAGCCCCGAGGTGGAGCTCGTGGGCATCACCACGTGCTTTGGCAACGTGCGCGTCGAGCAATCGGCGCACAACTGCCTGGCAGTGCTCGATCTGCTGGGTCGCCCCGAGATTCCGGTGTACCTGGGCGCCGATCGTCCCATTAAGGCGACTGAGCCCTATACACCGCCGGCGTCCACCACGCTCATCCACGGCAAGAACGGCATTGGCGGGGCGAGCCCGCGTCGCCGTACGAGCCGGTGGGGGCGACGTCGGCCGACGGTAACGCGGCGGTCGATTATCTGATTGATGCCGCGCGCACCTATGGTCCCGATCTGATCTACGTGGCGACCGGCCCGCTCTCCAACCTGGCACTTGCCTTGGAGCGCGATGCGGCGGCGATGATGTCTATCGGTCGCGTCGTGGTGATGGGCGGCGCCCTTACCGTGCCCGGAAACGTGAGCGCGGGTGCCGAGGCCAACATGGCAAGTGATCCCGAGGCGGCCGATGCCGTGCTGCGTTCGGGCCGCAAGCTCACTATGGTGGGTCTGGATGTGACGCATCGCGTGGTGCTCACGCGTCGCGACATTGCCGGCTGGACGGGCTCGGGCACCATGGCCGGTTGCGCGTTTGCGAGCATGGTGGAGCACTACATTGGCTCGTACGAGATGAACGCACCCTACCTGGGTGGCTGTGCGCTGCACGATCCTCTGGCCGTTGCCGTGGCGATCGACCCTACGCTCGTGGGTGCGCTCGGCTGCAATCTGCGTGTTGATCTGCTAGGCGAGTATCGCGGCCGCACCATTTGCGACGAGCGCCGCCTATCCGATCCGGACAAGAGCGCGCTTGTGGCGCTGACCGTGGATGCCCCGCGCTTCCTGTCCGAGTTCAAGACACGCATGGCCCTCGTCCTGGGCTGATCCGCAAGATTGAGACGGCCTCCCAATCGTTTCAACGCTTCCAAAACCGTTCACGGACGATATGCTACCGTTGGTCGGCTGTGGACGGTGCTCCCCGCGAAGATATGGGCTATCATTCTTTGCTGCGCGGACTGTTACTTCTAGGGAGGCATGCCCGCGCCTCGATACAACGGATTGTTACTGGTAAGGCATGACCGCGATAGCTCGGCTAGTTGCAGTCATGCCTTTTCTTTTTGATAATTCCGAAAGGAGGTTCAATAATGCTTGCGATTAAAAAGCTCAACAACAATGCCGTTCTTTGCCGCGACGGGCAGGGGCGCGACGTGATCGCCATGGGCAGGGGCGTCGGGTTTGGGGGAGAATTTCCCCGCGAGCTGCCGCTCTCTAAGATTGAGCATACGTTTTATGACATCGACCCCAAAGGGCAGGACGTCATGCGCGACCTTCCTTCTGAGATCGTGATGTTCACGGCCAAGGTGATGGACATCGTCGCCAACGAGCTGCCCTATGATCTGTCGACCAAGGCGACATTGTTCATGGCCGATCACCTGTCATTTGCGGTGGAGCGCGCGCAAAAGGGTTTTCGTATTGCGATGCCTCTCGCCTATGAAGTGCGCGAGACATATCCTAAGGAATACAAAGCGGCGCAGTTTATCGTTATGAGGCTCGAAAAGGAGCTTGGTGAACGACTTCCCAAAGAAGAGATTGCCAGCATTGCCATGAATCTCGTCAATGCGCGGGTTGTTCAGGCCATCGAGACCGCGAGCAAACCCACCAAGCAGTTTGACGATATGCTAGAAGATGTCACTGAGATCGTCGAGAGTGATTTTCGCATCATCGTTGACCGCGATTCCTACGATTTCACTCGCTATGCCACGCATCTGCGGTACCTGTTCAAGCGCATTCAAGCCGGCGAGTCGCTGAACAGCGCCAACATGCAGATGTACAAGAACTTTCGTGAGGAGTTTCCGCAGTTGGCAGAGTGCGTGAAGCATATCGGTTCCTATTGTCGTGAAACGTGGGACGCCACGCTCTCCGAGGAGGAGGAACTCTATCTGATGATCCATCTCAACCGGATCATCTCCAAAAAAGGATTGTAACCCGTAGCCATTCGGGGCATGACCTTTGCCGATTCGAACAGTAAGCCAAGATTGTGCAAAGGAGCCAATGATGGCAAATTACAAAAAGGTGGCAGAACAGATTCTCTCCACTGTGGGCGGGGCGGAAAACGTGGCTTCGGTTACGCATTGCATGACGCGCCTGCGCTTCAACCTCAAGGATGAAAGCCTCTCGAATGATGAGAAGCTTGAGGACATCTCGTCTATCATCAACGTCGTGCACGCCGGAGGGCAGGTGCAGCTGGTGATCGGGCCCACGGTCGACAAGGTCTACGACGAGGTTTGTAAGCAGGGCGGATTCGAGGTCACGGTATCGATTGACGAGGAACTCGATGGCCCTCAGCTTAGCTGGAAGGAGCGCTTGGCACCCAAGCACCTCTTCAATCAGCTGCTCGATGCCGTGAGCGGCGCTATCACCCCGATCCTTCCGATCTTTTGTGTCGCCGGTATCTTCAAGATGCTCGTCATTCTGTTTGGGCCCGAAGGCGCCGGTTTTATGTCCGAAACGAGCGACCTGTATCGGATCCTTTCCCTGGTGGGCGATGCGGCGTACTATTACTTCCCGGTATTTGCTGCCTACAGTTCGGCTAAGAAGTTCAAAACGAGCCCTGTGCTGGCACTGCTCATCGCCGTTGTGATGATTTACCCCGACATGCTCGCTATTGTTGAGGACGGAAAGCCTTTCAGCGTCTTCGGCATCCCCATGCAGCTCGTCAACTACACCCAGGCTGTTCTTCCGGTCATCTTGATCACCTGGGCCCAGTCCTATGTTGAGCGCTTCTTTAAGAAGATCTCGCCTGATATGTTGCGCGTTCTGATCGTACCCGTGGGTACGGTGCTCGTGATGTTGCCGGTCGCGCTGTGCCTCTGCGGCCCTGCCGTCCAATTTGTCATGGGCCTTGTGGCCGATTTCATCATTTGGCTCGCCTCTGTTGCCGGTCCCGCTGCGACCGCGGTTATCGGCGCATTCTGGAATCTGATCATCGCCACCGGCATGCACGTGCCGATCTATACCGCCATATTGCCCGCCGCGCTCCAGAACGGTTACGACGCCATCTTATACCCCGGCGCCGCGGTTGTAGCCTACACCACGCTTGCCATCGCGCTCGCCTATGGCCTGCGCGCTAAGGACAAGGAGAATCGAGCCACGGGCTGGAACTTGTTCATCACCTATGCCTTCGGTCGCGTGAGTGAGCCCATCATCTACGGCATCCTGTTTCGCGACAAGAAAGCTCTTGCCTGGAACATGATTGGTGGTGCTGTCGGTGGTCTGCTGGTAAGCCTTCTTCATGCCAACGTCTATATCTTCACTGGCGTTGGTTTCCCATGGATGAACGTGCTCATGTTTGCTCAGGATATCATCCCCGGCACCATCGGGTGTCTTGCTGGCGGTGCCGTGACGTTTGCGTTGGCGATGGTTTTTGGATTTGAAGGACAGGAGAAGATGCCGTTGAAGTCCAAGAGCGGCGATTCTGAGGCTGTTGAATCCGTCGAGGCATAAGAGGCTACTGCACAAATATGCTCCCCAGCCGTTGCGCGGTCCGACCCCTTGGCCGCGCAACGGTACTGTGCTGTTGCGCGGCACTTGCCGAGTCCGTTGCGTTCGACAGCGTGGGCCGGGAATTTGATAGAAAGGACGACACCATAATGTTTAGAGAAGATTTTTTATGGGGCGGGGCTCTGGCTGCAAACCAGTGCGAGGGAGGATGGAACGAAGGCGGTCGCGGTTTAGCCAATTCCGACATGCTGCCGTTTGGCGATCAACGCATGGACGTCATGCGGGGAGACCTTGATCCGCGTGCGTTGGCACCCGACAGCTTCTATCCCGCTCGCAAAGGCATTGATTTTTACCATAGGTACAAGCAGGATATTGAACTGTTTGCCCAGATGGGTTTTAAATGCCTGCGCTTATCGATCGCCTGGAGCCGCATTTTTCCCAAAGGAGACGAAGCCGAGCCCAATGAAGAAGGCCTTGCCTTTTACGAGGATGTTTTTAGGACGTGCCGCGCGCATGGCATTGAGCCTTTGGTGACGCTCAACCACTATGATGTCCCCATGCATCTCGTCGATGCGTATGGCGGATGGCGCGATCGCAGGTTGGTCGACCTGTTCGATCGATATTCGCGTACCGTGTTCGAGCGCTATCGGGGATTGGTCAATTATTGGCTGACCTTTAACGAGATCAACATCATGACGCAGGCGTGCTTTATGGCGGCGGGGATCATCTTCGAGCAAGGGGAGAATCGCTATGCAACGGTTCACACGGCCGTGCACCATGTATTGGTTGCGAGTGCCCGTGCGGTCGGGGCGTGTCATGAACTGTGCCCCGGGGCGAAGATCGGTTGCATGCTCAACGCAGGTGTCTTCTATCCGGCTACATGTGATCCGGACGATGTGCTGGCTGCGCAGGCTGAGAATCGCAGCCATTACATGTTTACCGACGTCCAGGTGCGCGGTGCGTACCCGAGCTATGTTCTCAAGGAATACGCCCGCCATGGTTTTGAGGTGCCCTATCGGGATGATGACCGCGAAGTACTGGCTGCAAACCTGGTCGATTTCGTCTCGTTTTCGTATTACTCGACGCGCGTCGCAAAAGCGCATGCGGAAGGTCAGTTCGATTCGAACCTTCTTCGCTCGGCGCCTAATCCGTATCTAAAACAGGAGCCTTGGGGGAGGTTTATCGACCCCAAAGGGCTGCGCGTCACCATGAATGAAATCTGGGATCGCTATCAAAAGCCGCTGTTCATCGTCGAAAACGGTTTGGGTGCTCCTGATGTGCCGGAAGATTCGGGTGAAATAGAAGACGACTATCGAGTTGAATACCTGCGGGCCCACATCGAGGCGATGAGGGAGACCGTCGAGCTCGACGGGGTGGAACTCATGGGATATACCTGTTGGGGCCCGATCGATTTGGTTTCGGTCGCCACAGGACAGATGCGTAAGCGCTACGGGTTTATCTATGTCGATCGAGACGATAGCGGTGCGGGCTCGTTTGAGAGACGTAAAAAGAAAAGCTTCGAATGGTACCGACGCGTAATAGCAAGCAATGGCGAAGACCTTGCGTAATAACGTTAAGATGGACAAATGCGCCCGTTGGGGGAATAGTCGCGCCACTTTGCTTGACAACAGGCTAAACTAGCTAATAAACATTTACTCTTCTGTTTAGATTGAATTTGCGGTCGTTTAGTTGCCGAGCCACGGGGCGGTCAAGCCACGATGCTCGGCCGCGACCGATGCTAGGGAGAACGATGGCTAAAGCAAGCGTCCGCGAGATCAGCCGCATTACCGGCTTTTCGCCCGCAACCGTGTCCAACGCGCTCAACCGCAAGCGCAGCGTGAGCGAGGAGACCGCCAAGGTCATCCTGGAGTGTGCGCAGTCGCTCGGCTACCAGCAGTCGACGCAGCTCGAGAGCATCCAGTTTGTGCTTGCGCGCAAGACGGCCGCCATCCTGGACGAGAGCACCTTCCATCCCGCGGTCATCGAGGGCGTGGAGCGCCAGGCGCGTCGCCACGGCATGAGCACGAGCTTTGTCACGCTCGACTTTAGCGATCTTGACGCTGTGCGCCCGCAGGTCGAGGGCCTGATCGCCGATCCGTCCGCCGCTATCGTGCTGATGGGTACCGAGCTGGGCGAGGAGGACTACGCCCTGTTCGCCAACGCCGCCGCCCACCTGATCGTGCTCGACGGCTGGAGCGATCGCCAATACTTTGATGCCGTGGTCATTGCCAACACCGATTCGGTACTGCGCGCCGTGGACTACCTTATCGAGAAAGGTCACAAGCAAATCGGCTATCTGGCGGGCGCCCTTCGCATCCGCAACTTTAAGGACCGCGAGCGCGGCTATCGCCAAGCGCTTGAGGATGCGGGCCTCGAGGCCAATCCGGCATGGCGTGTCACGCTGGGCACCACGCTCGAGGGCGCTTATCGCGATATGGGCGCGTGGCTCGACAGCGTCTCGCACGACGACCTGCCGACGGCTTTCTTTGCCGAAAACGACGTGCTCGCCGTGGGTGCCATGCGCGCGCTCAACGAGCACGGTATTCGCGTGCCCGAGGATGTCTCGATCATCGGCTTTGACGACCTGTCGTTGGGCGCCTTTTCCAACCCGCCGCTCACCACGGTGCACGTTCCCAAGCACGAGGTGGGCGAGATCGCGGTGCGCCGCCTGGTGGGCAACATCCGCAATCCCAAGAGCTATACCTGCAAGACGGCCGTATCGACCTATTTTGTCGAGCGCCAAAGCGTGCGCGAGATCTAGTCGGAACGGCGCCAGACCCCAGAGCGGAAAAGTCCTTCTAGATTACCTAGAATGATTTTTCTGGGACGGGGATTTAAAACTCATTGATCCCCGTCCCGGGTAGCTCATTTGGGACGGGGCTTTTTTGACTGGTATGATTGGTGCGACCATTCGAACCAGCTAAAAGAGCCCCGTCCCAATTTAACTACCGAGAGGATCTGCCATGGAGCGCATCGCGAGTTTTTCCGTTGACCATCTGCTGCTTGAGCCCGGCGTGTATGTGAGCCGCATCGACCGCGATCCGGCGACCGGCGCCGCCGTCACCACTTTTGACCTGCGCCTGACCACGCCCAATAAGGAGCCGGTTATGAACACGGCCGAATGCCACACCATCGAGCACTTGGGCGCGACGTTCCTTCGCAATCATGCCGAGTGGTCGAGCCGCATTGTCTACTTTGGTCCCATGGGCTGCCGTACGGGCTTTTACCTCGTCGTGTTTGGCGAGGTGACGAGCGAGGAGATTCTGCCGCTCGTGCGTGAGCTGTTCGAGTTTGTCGCTGGCTTTGAGGGCGATATCCCCGGTGCCGCTCCCGAGGAGTGCGGTAACTACCTGGACCAGAACCTTCCCATGGCAAACTGGCTCGCGCGCCGCTACCTCGACCGCGACTTGGCCGATATCGACGAGAATCACCTGCACTATCAGCAGGCGTAAGGCTGCTTGCAGGAATAACGTTTGTGCCAGAAGCGCTCCCTCTTTGCGGAGCGCATTTTTATACCGAGTGCTCAAAACAGAATGAAATTGTTCTAGAATGTTCATACTGTCACACAAACGAACAGGAGCGAACATGCATATCTACTCTGTCTCTGATCCCGAGTTCAAATCCTATGGCAACGTTTGGGATAACGTTCCGTCCGAGCTTACGTCGCCCGTGCTCGAGGCGCTTGCCTCCACGCCCATCCCCGAGGGCAGCAAGTACGTAGCAAGCGCGCCGGAGCTCGAGGGCGTCGAGGATGCCGACAAGCTTGGCTTTCTCATGTTTGGCGGCCGCCCCTTCCAGCTGGGCTGGTGCAACGGCCACAACACGCGTCTCAACTGCCTGGAGTACCACCGCGCGAGCGAGTTCAACCTGGGTGCACGCGACTTTATCCTGCTCGTGGCACATCGCTGGGAGATCGAGGACGGCAAGCTCGATACCGCGTGCGTCAAGGCGTTCCGCGTGCCGGCCGGCACGCTTGTTGAGGTTTTCAACACCACGCTTCACTACACGCCCTGCATGGTCGACAACGGCGGCTTCCAGGTGATGGTGGCGCTGCCCGCCGGCACCAACGGCCCGCGCCCCGAGGCTGCAGCCGACATGCCTGCCGCCGGTGACAGCTACTGCTACTGGAAGGCCGACAAGTGGGTTCTCTGCCATGCTGACAGCCCCAAGGCTGCCGAGGGCGGCTACGTAGGTCTCATCGGCAAGAACCTCGACATCGCCGTGGACTAGAACCTTTCGTCTCGATCTGTAACATCTAGCGGGCTAAATCGTCTCTACCTGTTACAGATCGAGACATACCGTAGAGGCCGCCCGAAAATCTCGATCTGTAACACCAGGCCCGATTTTGGCGGCCTAACTGTTACAGATCGAGACAAACCGGGCCCAATCCACCACAAAGGCGCCTGTCCCCATTGTGGTGGCTGCCTAGAGCTGGCTGCGCAGATAGTCAGCCATATATGGAACAGCGAAACGCACGTAACCGCGGCGCGCTTGTTCGATAACGCCGGCGTCGATGAGGCGACGGCGATACTTTTGCGCATAGTCGGGTGTGACTGACATGCGCTTCGCTACATCGGAAATGCGCGACGCAGTGTCTTCGTCATCAGCCATTGCGGCGAGAAACGCAACATCTTGGTCCGATAGCGCGGCGAGCGTCGTTTCACAAACATCGTTTTCGAAATCGGCCTTTGACGCCTCGATTGCTCCGTCGACTTGCTCTGGCGTTACGTGTTCTCCTGCCTGGCAACGATTGGCGATGTTGTAGCCGATGAGCTGCAGCATGTAGGGCGAGCCCTGAGTTGCGCGAGCAGCGTCCAGCCGAAGATTGCCTGGAATATCAAGGTCGAGCTCTTCGAAAGCTCGCTGATAGTAGGCATCCACATCTCCAACTGAAAGCGGTTCGAGCGTGACCTTGCGTGCGCGGTTGAGAAATGTCAGTACGCGGTCGTTGAGTGTCGCGGAGACTGCTCCCGGGAGGCCCGCCATGACGAGCGCGACGTTGAGCCCTTCGCCGACCAGCTCTTGATAGGCGGTGACGAGCTGTCTGATCTCGGGCGAATTGGCCTGGAGCTCATCGATGAGGATGAGGATGCCGTGTCCCTGCTCGGTCAGCTTGCGCGCCAGCTGCGTGAGCTTGAACTGAAAGCTCTTGGTTTCCTGCACATCGCGCGTGAACTCAAGGCCGGCTGAGAAGCCGAAGACGCTCAGGCTGCCGCCCGCAAGTTTGGGGAGACGATGCTTGTTGGCGTAGGGCTCGCCCGCTTCCTGGATCTTCTCAACAATGCGCTCGAGCATATCCTCGGAGGCTACGGTGGGCGTGGCGACAACAAAGCCGAGCTTGCGTGCGCGATCGGCAAGTTCCCACAGCAGAACCGTTTTGCCGCTGCCTCGCTGGCCGAGCATGAGCATAGCCCGGTCTCGATTGCCCGGCTCCTGCTCAAGGCCGGAGATGAATGTCGAAATCACGCTCCCGCGCCCCACCAGATAGGACGGGCGATTTCCAAATGAGGGGGAGAAGATGGTTTCAGTCATGAGTCTCCTTTCCTTTTTTTCCTATTTTTTCCTTTTTTCCCTATTCAGTCAAATATCCCGCCGGCGAAGGCGGCTACGTTGGCCTCATCGGAAAGAACCTCGACATCACGGTGGATTAGGGTCCTTCGTCTCGGTCTGTAACAGTTGGCGCGCTAAATCGTCTCTATCTGTTACAGGTCAAGACGAACCGCGGGGGCCGCCCGAACAATCTCAATCTGTAACACCAGGCCCGGTTTTGACGGCCTAACTGTTACAGATCGAGACAAACGGGGCCCAATCCGCCACAAAGGTGCCTGTCCCCTTTGTGGTGGTTTGGGCAGGCGGGTATCAAAAAGTGTCAGACGGGGGTGGCTCCCGGGCACCTGCGCGCGAAAAGAAGTGTCGACCTGCGCCGTTGCCGTTGAGCGGCGCGCTGTTTGTGGGGGATACTGAAACCACGACAAGCAGCGTATGAAAGGATCGATGCATGGCTTTCCGTAATGACTTCCTGTGGGGCGGCGCGACGGCTGCCAACCAGTGCGAGGGCGCCTACAACGTGGACGGCCGCGGCCTGGCCAACGTGGACGTGGCCCCGCACGGCTCCGAGCGCTTCGCGGTGGTCTCCGGCCAGCGCAAGATGCTCGACTTCGAGGACGGCTACTACTATCCCGCGCAGACCGGCATCGATTTTTACCATCACTACAAGGAGGACATCGCCCTCTTTGCCGAGATGGGCTTTAAGACCTTCCGCATGAGCCTGGCATGGACCCGTATCTTCCCCAACGGTGATGAGACCGAGCCCAACGAGGCCGGCCTGGCCTTCTACGAGGACGTGTTCCGCGAGTGCCAGAAGCACGGCATCGAGCCGCTCGTGACCATCACGCACTTCGACTGCCCGATTCACCTCATCAAGGAATACGGCGGCTGGCGCAACCGCAAGCTCATCGACTTCTACAAGAACCTCGCGACCACGATCTTCACCCGCTACAAGGGCCTGGTGAAGTACTGGCTCACCTTCAACGAGATCAACATGATCCTGCACCTGCCGTTTATGGGCGCCGGCTTGGTCTTTGAAGAGGGCGAGAACAAGGAGGCCGTCGAGTACCTGGCAGCCCACAACGAGCTCGTCGCCAGCGCTTGGGCTACCAAGATCGCCCACGAGATCGACCCCGAGGTCAAGATCGGCTGCATGCTCGCTGCCGGCACCTACTACCCCTACAGCTGCCGTCCGGGCGACGTTCGCCAGGCACAGCTCGACAACCAGGACAACTACTTCTTCGTCGACGTCCAGAGCCGCGGCTATTACCCGGCCTATGCCGTCAAGAAGCTCGAGCGCCTGGGCATCGATGTAGGCATGACCGACGAGGATCGCGAGATCCTGGCCGCCAACACCGTCGACTTCATCAGCTTTAGCTACTACAGCACCCGTTGCTCTGCCGGTGCCGACAACCCCGAGGTCGAGAAGACCCAGGGCAACGCCTTTGCCGGCGCCAAGAACCCTTATCTGCAGCAGAGCCAGTGGGGCTGGGCCATCGATCCGCTGGGCTTCCGCATCACCCTCAACGACCTGTACGACCGTTACCAGAAGCCGCTGTTTGTGGTCGAGAACGGTCTGGGCGCCAAGGATGTTGTCGAGGAGGATGGCTCCATCAACGACGACTACCGCATCGACTACCTGCGCCAGCACATCCAGACCATGCGCGACGCGGTGACCGAGGACGGCGTCGACCTACTGGGTTACACCACCTGGGGCCCAATCGACCTGGTCTCGGCCGGCACGGGCGAGATGTCCAAGCGCTACGGCTTCATCTACGTGGACCGCGACGACGCCGGCAACGGCACCCTCAAGCGCTCCAAGAAGAAGAGCTTCGACTGGTACAAGAAGGTAATCGCTTCCAACGGCGAAGATCTGGCCTAAGGGTACCGAACCCCCAACCTCATAGTCTCCTAACCAAGGCGCCCGGCGAGCAGTTTGCGCTCGTCGGGCGCCTTGCCGTCCACGGATTTTGGGACATGCGGCCCGCTTTTTTGGCCCATCTGTCGGTACACTAAAGGCACTATGGGTACCCGCGAGCGACATATCGGCCACGCGGCCGCCCGATCCGCGCCGGTCGTGGATCCCAGGGGCGGCAGGCTGTTCGCCATGCCGCGATTCCTCGTCGGCATAACGCACCATGAGTATCGTCATCGCGTGTTCGCCGTTGTCGGCGTCATTACAGCGCTCTTTCTCGCACTCTTTGCAGCCTTGCCGGCACTGTTTGCCTCGGACCCCGGCCTTTCCAACACCGTGCCTGTCAACAGCAAGGTGTGCGAGGAGGTCGTGGATGGGCTCATCCATTCGAGCTCCCTCCCGCCGCTCATTGCCGCAATTGCATTTTCGATCTGGGGCGTATCGGTCTATCTGCGCTGTTTGGACTATGTGTTGCGCCGCCGTCTTGTTGCCATCGCCACCATCTGCGCCCTGTGGATGATCGAGGTCATCCTCAAGTACAAGTCGTTCACGCCGTTCTATGCCACTGTGCTGTGGTACCTGTACTACGTGCCCATGACGCTCATGCCGCTGCTCTACCAGCTGTGCGGTCTGCGCCTTGCGGGCCTTGAGCAACACCGCCTGGGTCGCCGCTACTGCGCTGCGCTGTGGATTGTGGCCATCCTGCTTATCGGATTTGTGCTCACCAACGATTTTCACCAGCAGGTCTTCCGCTTTGACCGTACAAGCGACACCTGGAGCAACGACTACACGTACGGCTGGGGATATTTCGCCGTCCTCGTGTGGACGGCCTTTAACTTCGTGGCCTTTTTTATCCTGGTTGGCCGGTCCTCGTCCTTTCGCATCCAGCGTTTCTCGGGCACGGCGGCGCTCGTACTGCTGGGCGGCGCATTCTTTGCCATCTCGTATGCTCTGCGCGTGCCCTGGGCATGGAGGCTCAACTTCTCGCTCGTCTATTGCGTCCTGTGCGTGGTGGCGATGGAAATCTGTCTCGATTGCGGTGTCATTCCGTCGTATCACGACATCGCCGGCATCTTCGACACCTTGCCGCTCGACCTCAAAGTTCTAACGCGCGACTTGCAGGAGGCCTATGCCACGCCGGTGTCAAAGCCAATGCCGGTAGGCGTGCGTGAGGAGTTGCGGACCCAGGAGCACGGCCGCACCCATGCCTTTGCCGTGGCGTCCGATCCCGATGTGATGTACCGTGCCTTTCCACTGCTGGGCGGATCGGCCCTGCTTGCCCAAGACGTGTCGGAGCTCAACGAACTCAATCGCGAACTGGCGCATCGTCGCATGGAGCTGCAGCGTCAAAACGAGCTGCTCGCCGCCGACTACGACCTTAAGACGCATTTGGCAGATCAAGAGGCCGAGACCTTGCTGGTCCAAGACGTGGACCAAGCGCTTGCCCGCGCGCTCGAAGGGATGTACGACTTGCTGAGCTCACTGCCGCCGTTGACCGACGAAGCGTCTTCGCACGAGCGTTACCGCATGCTGCAGCGCGCCAAGATGCTCGTCGCCTATTGCAAGCGCAAGGGGTCGCTCACGTTGGCACAGCACGGGGAGAGCGGTTTTGATCGTGACCGCATTCAACTCATTGCCAATGAGCTCGCAAGTGACCTGCGCACCATCGATATCGATTGCGCCTCGATTATCGCCATACGGCGCCCGTTGCACGCCAGTACGGTAAGCGCCCTGTACGACTGCGTGTATGACTTTGCGTTTTTTGCCTACACCACCGACCATCCGGCGCTTATGTATCACTTGGGCGACCATGACCGATGTAGTGTCGAGCTGCGCGCCACACTTTTTTCCAACGATGATGAAGATCTTTCGCAGACGCCCGCTGCGCAAGAGCTCGAAAGCGCTCTGCAAGGGCGCAACGTGGCATACCGCCTTGAGGGCGAGCCCGGCCAGCTGCGCATGATCGTCTTGATGCCAAGGGCGGGTGAGTGACGATGCAGATCCCACTCATCCTTCCCCAAATCGTTGCGCTCGATGTTGTCTTTGCCCTGGCTGCGTGTCTGCAGACGATCCACGTCCCGCTCATCGCATCGCGCCGCTCGTCCTATAACCGTAAGGTGATTTGCGCCTACGAGGCGAGCCTTGTGCTTCACCTGATGATTTCGGCGCTCATCTTATTCGCGTCGTCTGGCTCGTATCTGGTGGCGCCGCTTGACGTTTGCGCCAGGGCAATGGGCGGAGCGTTGTGGCTCAATGCCGTGATCTTTGCCTATGACGTGGTACTTATGGTGCACTACCGCCGCCCCGTCATGTTGGCCGAGTTGCTGCTCGTTGCCGCCGTGACACCGCCGGTGGTGCTTGCCATGGGCCCGGCGTGGACCGTTGTCCTTATCGCAGAGGGCGCGTTCTTCCTGTTCCGGTCCATCGCGGCGCTCTTGATGGACGTCCGTAACCGCCAGGAGGACATCACCGCGTTCTCGACGATCGAGACCATCAACGTGATTCCCGTGGGCATCCTGTATCTGGACCCGAGGGGCCGTCCGCTGCTTATGAACCGCTGCATGCGCAAAAACCTGGTGGAACTTCATATGCCAACCGATCTACGCGACATGAGCAGCACATGGAACGACCTGCGCAAACTTAGCATGGAAATGCCCGAAAGCAGCAGGAACCGTGTGCGGATTAATCTGGATCGCTTTGGTGGGGCGCGTGCGGTGGTCGAGGTCTCTCCCGCCGAGATTCGCCTATTTGTGTGCGATCGTGTTATGGTTTCGGGCCGTTCGTTCGAGCGCATTATCGGTCTTGATGTGACAGAGTACGCGCATGCTCATGACCGCCTGGCGCAAGCCAACCACCTGCTTGAGCTTGCGGGCCAAGAGCTCCAAGCCCAGATCGAAGAAGTCAAAAAAGTTGCCGACAATGCGGCCTACCTACGTATGCGCGCCCGCGTTCACGATGTGATCGGGCGGCGCCTGTCCATTCTTCATCGCTATTTGGAGGAAGGTCGTCTGGACGATGAGTCGCTCGAGCAGATTGACCCGTTGCTGCGCTCAATCGCCGCCGATTTGCGCAGTGGCGGTGCCAGCGGGCCTGCAGAGCGGCTGGGTGATATCGTCCATGCTTTTGGCCTGGTGAGTGTGCAGATCGATGTAGAGGGTGCGCTGCCTGAGGACGCGCGTGTCGCCGCCGCATTTTTGCAGATTATCCGCGAGGCCTCGACCAATGCCACCAAGCATGCGCAGGCGCATCGGGTCCATGTGCGCCTGTGGCAGGAGGGGACGGATGCTGACGGCATCGCGCACATGACGATTTCTAACGACGGGTCCCCGGCCCCCGTATCGTATCGCGAGGGAACGGGTATCCCAGGTATGAGGCATGTCGCGCAAGATCTGGGTGGCAGCCTAGAGGTCCATGCCGCCCAGCCCTTTACGCTTACGGTATCCATTCCGCTTAACGCCAACGACACGTCCCAAAGGAGAAACTCATGATCCGCGTGTTAATTGTCGAAGACCAGGCCATTCTGCGCGAAAGCCTGGCGCGCTCCGTTGGCGACCAGCCCGATATGACCGTTGTTTCCGCGATCGCCGATGCCTCCGAGGCCTTGGGTGTCGCGCTCAAGGAGCGCCCGGACATGATACTGATGGACGTGTGCACCGAGCACGACTCAAACGGCATCGTGGCGGCGGCGCGCATCAAGGAGCAGCTGCCCGAGTGTCGCATCATTATCATGACCGGCATGCCCGAGATCACCTTTGTCGATCAGGCCCGTGAGGCGGGCGTCGATAGCTTTGTGTACAAGAACGTCGGTATCGACGAGCTGTTCGCCGTGATGCGCTCCACGCTGGCGGGCTATTGCACGTTTCCCAAGCCGCCCGAGAGCATTTTTTCGGGCACGGCGGCACTCGACGATGTCGAGCTGTCGATTTTGCGCCTTGCCTGCGAGGGCAAGAGCCGCCGCGAGATTGCGGCCGAGCTGTTTATGAGTGAGGGCACCATCAAGCGCCGCATTTCTGAGATCCTGAGCAAGACCGGCTACGACAACATCATGCGTCTTGCCGTGCATGCGGTGACCGAAGGCAGCATCGTCCCCAATATGGAGCGCCCGTAGTCGGTGCGCCGCCCGTGTTCCGGCGCCGTAAAGATAGGCCGCCCGCCGTTTCGCATCTAAAAACGGCGGGCGGCCTGCTTGTATGGGCAGTGCTGTCGGCATAAAAACGACGGGGCCGCAGGA
>USGN01000003.1 GCA_900554255.1 uncultured Collinsella sp.
GCGGTGCATGCGATCGTGGGCGGCAACGGATGCGGTAAGTCGACGATGCTCTCGGTGCTGGCGAAGACCGCCAAGCTGCAGCGCGGCCGCATGGTGCGCGGAGCGGCCTCGGCGGCGCTGCTGCCTCAGAATCCCAAAGCATTGTTGGTTGCCGAGACGGTTCGCGATGAGCTGATGGAATGGGCCTCGACCTGCGGATATGACGAGACCGTGGCGCGGGAGCTTGGGGCTGGACGGCCTGGAGACGCGCCACCCCTACGACCTCTCGGGCGGACAGCGCCAGCTGCTCGCACTGGCAAAGCTGCTGCTGATCGGCCCCGAGCTGCTGCTGCTTGACGAGCCCACGAAGGGCTTGGACCTGGAGAGCCGCCGCATCATCGCCCGCGCCCTGCGTGACCATGCGAAGGTTGGCGGCACCGTCATCATGGCCACGCACGATCTGGATTTTGCCGAGCAGGTTGCCGATGACGTTGCCATGATGTTTGACGGTGAGATTGCCTGCATGGAGTCCCCGGCCGACTTCTTTGCCGACAACGTGTTCTATAGGGCGTGATGGGATGGCGGATTTTCGCGCCTCGCGCCTACTCACAAAACTTGAGATTCCGCTGTTGTTGGCGGTGCCGGCGGTGATGGCTGCCGCGTTGCTGGCGGGTGTTGAGCAGACAGCGTTGGCCATGCTGGTTGTGGTGGCGCTCGTGCTCGCGCTGTTCTTTGCGGGTTACGAGGCATCTCGTCCGGGTTTGCGCCAGATTATGCCCACGTTGGTGCTGGCGGCGCTGGCGGCGGCGGGGCGCATCCTGTTTGGACCCATTCCCGACTTTAAACCCGTGAGTGCCATCGCCATTATCGCGGGGGCGACGTTGGGTCGACGCAACGGCTTCATGGTTGGTGCGCTGGCAGCGCTGACCAGCAATTTCTTTTTTGGACAGGGCATGTGGACGCCATGGCAGATGTATGCCTGGGGTCTGGTTGGCTATGTTGGCGGCGCGCTGGCGCATGCGGGCGCGTTCGACCGCGCCGACGGCACCGTGCGATTGCCGGCGCTACTGGCGTACGGCTTTGCGTCGGGCTTGCTCTATGGCGTCGTGATCAACGCGTATGACATCATCGGTTTTGTGCAGCCGCTCACGTGGGCGGGAGCCGTGGCGCGTCTTGTCACGGCAGTGCCGTTCGATATCACACACGGCCTCGCGACCTGCGTGTTCTTGGCCGCCTTGTACAAGCCTTGGTGCCGTCGCATTAACCGTGTCGTCGTGAAATACGGGCTGTAGGGCATTTCGCGTTCCCTCACGAACTTGCGGTGGAATAGTTCTTGTTTTTGGCTATTTGCTGCCCAAACAGGAACTATTCCACCGCAACTTATAGGGGGAGAGGGGTCACATGATCTGTTTTCCTCTGTCCCCCAGGAATTACTTGGCGCTAGAGCTCTAGCGTGAGGGTAACGGGGCAGTGGTCGCTGCCAAAGATGTCGCCGCGGATGCCGGTGTCGCGTACGTTGTCGGCGATTGCGTCGCTTACCAGGAAGTAGTCGATGCGCCAGCCGGCGTTGTTCTTGCGGGCATTAAAGCGGTAGCTCCACCAGCTGTAAACGCCCTCGACGTCGGGGTTTGCCGCGCGCCAGGTGTCGGTAAAACCGGCGTCGAGCAGCTCAGTAAACTTGCCGCGCTCCTCGTCCGAAAAGCCGGCGTTGCCGCGGTTGGACTTGGGGTTCTTAAGGTCGATCTCCTCGTGCGCAACGTTAAAGTCGCCGCAGGTCACGACGGGTTTGCCGGTCTCGCGCTCGAGCGCGCTCAAAAAGTCGCGGTAGGCATCGTCCCAGGCCATGCGCACGTCGATGCGGGCGAGTTCGTTTTGGGCGTTGGGCGTGTAGACGTCCACAAACCAAAACTTGTCGAACTCGAGCGCGCAGACGCGGCCCTCGGTTGCGGCTTGGGCGACGAGCTCGGCCGCCTCGCCGGCGTAGGGTAGCAGTGCGTCGGCGTGCAGCACACGCAGCGGTTCCTGGCGGCTAAAGACCGCAGTGCCCGAATAGCCCTTGCGCTCGGCGTAGCTCCAGGTTTGGTGATAGCCGGGCAGGTCGATATCGACCTGGCCCTCCTGCAGCTTGGTCTCTTGCAGCGCCAGGATATCGACGTCGAGTTCTTGCGCGACCTGGATAAAGCTCGGGTCCTTTTTGAGCACGGCGCGCAGGCCGTTGACGTTCCACGAGGCGAAAGTGTAAGTCTGAGGCATGGTGTCCTTTCGACGGGGTTGGCAGGCTTAAGATTAACGCAACAAGAGCGGGGCGGAGTCCGCGAGTGATAGTGCGAACGCCGCCGTCCCTAAGACACGGACGGAGGACTCATATGACGCAGGCAATATCGGACCCCAAGCAGGCCTCCGCCGCGCTGGCGGATCTGTTTGACACCCACAAGCGCGTGGTCTTCTTTGGCGGCGCGGGCGTTTCCACGGCGAGTGGCATCCCCGATTTCCGCAGCGTGGACGGCCTGTATCACCAGCAGTTTGCCTACCCGCCCGAGACCATGCTCTCGCATAGCTTTTACGAGGCGCATCCGGCCGAGTTCTTCGACTTCTACCGCACCAAGATGATCGCGCTTGGCGCCAAGCCCAACCGCTGCCACACCAAGCTGGCCGAGCTGGAGCGCGCCGGCAAGCTAAATGCCGTGGTGACGCAAAATATCGACGGCCTGCATCAGATGGCCGGCTCGCAGCGCGTGTTCGAGCTGCACGGATCGGTCCATCGCAACATTTGCCAGTCGTGCGGCGCGGTCTATAGCGCCGAGTGGATTTGCTCGCGCGAGCACGAGGACGCCGCGGGCGTGCCCGTGTGTCCTGCGTGCGGCGGGCGTATTAAGCCCGATGTGGTGCTCTACGAGGAGCCGCTCGACGAGCGCGTGCTGACCGGCGCCGTCGCCGCCATTGCCGCGGCCGATGCCCTCATCGTGGGCGGGACCTCGCTCGTGGTGTATCCGGCGGCGGGCCTTACGCGCTACTTTACCGGCGATACCCTGGCCATTTGCAATCTCGCTCCCACCGATCAGGATGCAAATGCCGACCTGCTGATTTCTTGCGACATCGCGGCCGCGTTTGCGTTCTAGCCCGTGTGCGCGGATACAATAGAAAAACTGATTGCAAAGCGACCCCACCGCCTGCGCCCGAGCGCGGTGGCGCGGGCATTTTAGGAGGATGTTCATGGCGAACGATAGCAAGACATGGCGGTGCGGAAAGTATGAGCTCAGCTTTGACCGCCCGCGCATCATGGGCGTCCTCAACGTGACGCCCGATTCGTTTAGCGACGGTGGGGAGCACTTCGACCCGGATGTCGCCATCGAGTACGGCCTGGCGATGCTCGACGCCGGTGCCGACATCATCGACGTGGGCGGCGAGTCCACGCGCCCTGGTTTTACCCCGGTCAACCCCGACGAGGAGGCTCGCCGCGTGCTGCCCGTGGTGCGCGCGCTGGCCAAAGAGGGCGCTATCGTCTCGATCGACACGCGCCACGTGGCGGTTGCCAAGGCGGCCGTGCGCTGCGGCGCCTCGATCGTCAACGACGTGACCGGCTTCACCGACCCCAAGATGGTCGAGTTTGTTAAGACGAGCACCTGCGGCGTCATCGTGATGCATGCCGGCGAGGTCGCCGCGCCCACCCGCACGCACGCAACGGTGCAGCTCGATACCTCGGCAGCGGCGTTTGTTGCCGAGAAGGCGCGCGAGGCGGCTGCCGAGGCCGCGCGTGAGGCCGAGAAGCCGGCTCGCCGCCGTCGCGGCAAGTTGCTGGGCGAGCCTAAGTCGGAGGCCAAGCTTCCGGGCGGCGTGGTGCAGCCCTCGTTGCCGTTTGGCGAACCGGAGCCCACGTCCGAGTCTGCAACCGAGCTGGGGCAGGAGACGCCGGCCGCCGAGCAGGCTGCTGCCGCCGAGACCGTTGCGCCCGCGCCCGAGGCCACCGAGGCCGCATCGGAGTCCAATGACCGCCTGGCCGCCATGATGCGCCGCAGCGCCCGCCGCGAGGAGGCCTACGTGCCCACCTCTCAGCTCCGCCGCTTCACCCTGCCCGATTCGGCGCCCATCATGCGCCGCGTCATGGGCTTTCTGTCCGACCAGGCCCGCACACTCATCCATGCCGGCGTGTCGCGCGACCGCATCTGCATCGATCCTGGTCCGGGCTTTGGTAAGTCGGCTAACGAGGACATCGTCATCCAGCGCGAGACCGCCAAGATGGCGTCGCTGGGCTATCCGCTCATGTGCGCCGTGTCGCGCAAGCGCTTTGTGGGCGCCGTCTCGGGCGTGACCGAGGCCGCCGCGCGCGATGCCGCCACGTTTGGTGTGTGCCTGGGCGCCATCCAGGCCGGCGCCAACATTGTGCGCGTGCACGACGTTGCAGGCTTTGCGCAGTTCCTGAACGGCTACTGGGCGGTTGCCAAGCCACAGCCGCGCCGCGCGTTTGTGGCCGTGGGTTCCAACCTGGGGCATCGCTGCGACAACATCCGCGCTGCGCGCGACATGATTGCCGAGATCCCGCTCACCTGCGTGTCCAACTGCTCGCGCATCTACGAGAGCGAGCCTGCCTACGAGACGCGCCAGGACGCGTTTGCCAACGCCGTCATCGAGATCAAGACCGAGCTTGCGCCGCTGGTGCTGCTCGACGAGCTCATGAAGATCGAGGCCGAGCTGGGGCGCGACCGCTCCAAAAAGGCCAAGGCCAACGGTCCGCGTACCATCGACCTGGACCTGCTGTGGATGGACGGCGAGACCCACGGCGGCAAAAAGCTGCGCCTGCCGCATCCGCTGATCGGCGAACGCGACTTTGTGCTGGTGCCGCTCGAGGACCTGATGCACGACCCGGCGCGGTTCTTCCGCTACAACGGTGTCGAGGTCAAGGAGCCCGAGGATCGCGTGGGCCATATCGTGGGCGAATTGGGGCGTATGTAGATGATCGAGATGAATGCTGTTGCCGCCGGTACCGAGCTCGACGCGGCGCGCGACGCGGGCCGCGAGGGCATGTCCGCGGGCTGGTGCGCGTGGAGCGCGGGCGATGCTTCGCTGATGTTTTCGCTGGTCGTGCGCCCCGATGTGAACATGCACGCCTTCCACGGCCTGCCGTTTGTGGCCGCAATGGGTATGATGGACGCGCTCGCGGGCACGGCCGCAACGCCGGGCCTGGGGCTTGCCGGCAAGGTGGGCATCCAGTGGCCGAGTGACATCGTGTGCGGCGCGCCTGCGTTTGAGACATCGCTCGCGTGCGTCGCCGTCAACGGTGGTGCCGGTGCCGCGGGCATGTTCGGTGCCGTGACGGTGGATATTGAGCGTTCGGCACTGAGCGAGCTTGGCGTGGATATGGCTGACGAAGCGCTGGTCGAGGAGCTGGCCGCCGCCGTGTTGACCCGCGTGGATGCCTGGGCGGTTGTCGCCAACACGCCACAGGGTGCTGCCGGTCCGCTGGCCCCCGTGCTGGGCGAGTACTTCGACATGGTGCCGCTGCTCGGTCGCCAAGTTGCGGCGGTGTCGCCCAACGGCTTGCCGCTTGCGGTCGGTGTGTTTGCGGGCCTGGACATCTGGGGCCGCGCGACCATCAAGACCGATGCCGGCGAGCAGGAGTTTCCGCCCGAGGCCGTACGGATTCGCGGGCTGTAGCGCGAGGCGCCAGCGCGCAAAGACAACGATGACAACAAGACCCTCCTCGGCCTGTGCCGGGGAGGGTTTCGCCTGTCTGAGGAATAGGTTTGGCGAGCCTTTGCGGGGACTGTGGCATCGGGCGTGTTCGACTTAAGCCCCTGCTCTATCCCAGCTCCTGCATGCGGCGGTAGATTTCGCAGATGCCCTTGATGGTGAGCTGTCCATCGACCACGTCGAAGGCATCGGTCGAATCGGCGACGATGCCGGCGAGGCCGCCCGTGGCGATAACGGTGGCATCCTCGCGGCCCAGCTCGCGCTTCATGCGCGCGACCAGGCCCTCGGCCATGGCGGCGGCGCCCGTTACGGCGCCGACCTTGATGCACTCCTCGGTATCGCGGCCGATGGCGTGCTCGGGCGCCTCGAGCGGCACGCTGGCGAGCTTGGCGGCACGGGCGGCAAGCGCGTCCATGGAGATGCGAATGCCCGGCGCGATCGCTCCGCCAATGTAATAACCGTCCTCATCGATGACGTCGATATTGGTCGCGGTGCCAAAGTCCACCACGATTGCCGGCGCGCCGTAGAAAGTTTCGGCCGCAACGGCGTTAGCGACGCGATCGGCGCCTACGGCTTGGGGACGCGCCGCGCGCAGCTTGGTCACCGCGGCCGTCTGCGGCCCGATGACGATGGCGTCCGCGGCAATGCGGTCGGCCACGGCGTGCCATTCGCGCGAGAGCTGCGGCACCACGCCGGCAAAGGCGATCGCGTCGACCGCATCGAGCGAAAGGCCGTACATCTTAAAGAAGCCCATCAGGCGCACGTGGATCTCATCGGCGGTATAGGAGCGGTCGGTGGGCATGCGCCACGACTGCACCAGCTCGTCTCCGTCAAACAGGCCCATGGCCGTCTGCGTATTTCCCATATCGATAGCGAGCAGCATGTCTACTCCCAGTGTTGGCATAAAAGGACGCGCACCATTGTATACGCGCCGCCGACGGCACTCGGCTGCGATTCGTTTACGGTGATAGGGGCTGAGGGGTTTAAATATGAAGGAATTATGCTCCACGAGTTTTTCCTTGCCGTTTACCGAACTCCCGCGTAATATTCTTTCTTGCGCACATGAGGCGCCCAGACATTGCGGGGTGGAGCAGTCTGGTAGCTCGCCGGGCTCATAACCCGGAGGTCGTAGGTTCAAATCCTGCCCCCGCGACCAAGAACTTGCAGCTCGTCGGCCTAGTCGGCGAGCTTTTTTGTTATTCCGGGATCGTTTCTTCGGTTCAATTCTCGGCCTCTCAAACAAAATCTCGATCTGTAACATCTAGACCCGATTTGGGCGGCTAGGTGTTACAGATCGAGATATACCGGTGGGTTGGGTCATGTTTGTCTAAATCTGTAACACGAGGGACGGATTTTGCCGAGTTGTTGTTACAGATTGAGATTTTCCCTTAAGGGGGATTCGAATGTCTCGATCTGTAACAGATAGGCCGGAAAATGAGCTCTAACTGTTACAGATCGAGACGTTTTGGGACCGCGGCTGAGCCATTGCGGCAAAACTACCACAAAGGTGCCTGTCCCCATTGTGGTGGTTTAGGGCTCCCAGGGGCAGGGGGCTTCGATGTGGATGTGCTCGCCGGTTACGGGATGCGTAAAGGACACGCTGTGGGCATGGAGCATCAGGCCGCAGGGACGCGGCGTGCCGTAGAGCTCGTCGCCCACCAGGGGATGACGCTCGCTCGCCAGATGCACGCGGATCTGGTGTTTGCGGCCGGTGAGCAGCTCGACATCGATATACGAGCGCGTGGGCAGGCCACGACGGCTCTTAAGACGCTTGAGCACCTTCACGCGCGTTTGAGACGGCTTGCCACTGGCGCCGACGCGCATCTTGCGGCTGTCGTGACGGTCGCGGGCGATGGGCTTGTCGATGAGCTTCTCGTTCCAGTCGATCTTGCCCTCGGCGAGCGCCAGGTAGTGCTTTTCGAAAGCGTGGTCGATGACCATCTGGTCAAAGGCGGGCTGCGTCTGCTTGTCGAGCGAAAACAGCACTACGCCGGTGGTGTCGCGGTCCAGGCGGTTGAGCGGCTGCATGTCGGTCGCGGCAAAGCCGTCGCCCATCGCCAGCAGCAGGTCGCTGGCGTAGTCAGTAAGCGTGCGCTCGCCGGTGCCGTCGCCGTGGACGATCATGCCGGCGGGCTTGTCGATGGCCATGAGCCAGGCGTCGCAGTAGAGGACTTGAGGTTCTTCGTTCACGTGTAAGCCTTTCGGTTAGCTGATTCCCACAAACATGCAGCCCGAGGTCGCCCCGCGCAGACGGGCGGCGGGCTTACGGCCGGCCTGCGCTGCTTCGATGGCACGACGGACGCGGGCGACGGCACGGCCCACCTCATCCGTCTCGAGCAGCGTTCCGTCTACCATGAGACGACGCACGCCGGCATCGAGCAGCTGAGGGACCTGCGGCGTGAGGTCGATGGGGTAGGCATCGTACAGGCGAGAGCGGCCGTGGATATCGGTGCGGACAGGCATGACCTTCCCGTCGATATTCTTGAGCGAGAGCTTGCGGGCGCGCAGGCGGCAGTTGGCGCAATCGTGGATGCAGCCGTTGGCAACCTGCAGGATGCAGTGCTCACTCGTCATAACGCGCGGGCGGCCGAACACAGTGATGCCCAGGGCTGCGGGCGCGGCGGTGCCAAGCGAGACGATCTCGTCGAGCGTGATCTCGGGCGAGAGCCAAAACGCACCGGCTCCGCGCTCGGCAAGCGCCTCCATGCAGGGCGTGTTGTGTACCGGCAGGCAAGAGCGAATCTCGGCCGTGGCGCCGGTCTGCGCGGCTACGGCGAGCTCGGAGATATTGCCGACGGCGACGGTGGCTCCGGCATTGATCCAGGGGTCGACGCGCTCGTGGTCAACAGCGCGGCAGACCTCGTCGAGTACGGGCACGATACCCTGCTCAAATGCATCGGCAGGGGAGAGTCCGACAGCCTCGAGCACGTCGGTGGTTATGTAGAGGCGCGTGGCACCCTCCGCGCGGGCTGCCTCGGCGGCCTCGAGCGAGGTGACGGTGGCGCAGATCTGCGGCTCGTCGCGGTAGTGCTTGGGCATGGGGCGCGTACATTTGTCGAGCACCGGCAACTCGAGCGTTTTCGCACGCTCCTGGTAGGGTGCCAGAATGGCCTCCTCCAGCGCTTTGCAGGCGGCGGCGCGCACCTTGTGCACAGCGGAGAAGCCCATGCCGCAGCCCTCATCGAGCGCCACATCAAAGCTCGCTGCCTCAAAGGGCGAGGAGCCCATGCGGCCCACATGCTCAACCAGGTCTGCCGCCTCGACGGCGCGGGTCTTGGCGGCCTCGACGGTGAAGCCCGTGGCGGTGGCGGTGAGCGCGGGGTTGTCACAGCAGGTGAGTGTGACAGTAAACGGCTCGCCCAGGCGCGCCACGACGGACACGTCAACAGCTCGGCGGCGCAGCACATCGCGCTTGAGCGCGGCGCCGGCAGCGTCAATGGCGCGCTGACTGCGAATCACGCGCACACGGCAACCCTCGGGCATGCTACGGGGCACGCGGCACTCAATGATGTCACCGGCGGCGGCATCATCGGCGGCAATGGTGGTCAGGAATTGGTCGAACTCATCGTCGTGGCGAAGCTCCAGCAGGTCGCCTTTGCCCACGGGCTCAAACAGCTCAATGCGGGCGATGGCGGCGCGGCGACGGCGGTCGTCGGACTTGAGGCCGCGCACATCGCGGTTGGCCGGGCGGCTGCCCAGCACCGTGCCCACGATCTGGCCGCGGTTGTTGGAGCGCTCGTAGCTCATCATCTCGTCGCCCGAGGTGCCGTCCTGATAGGCGTGCGTAAAGTCGCGGTTGAAGCAGCGCTTGAGCTGGCGCTGGCGGGCGGCTTCCTCGTCCTTGGCAACGGTGGCTCCGGATAGCATGTCGTCAATTTCGCGACGATACACATCAACGATGGAGTACACGTAATCGGGCGCCTTCATGCGGCCCTCGAGCTTGAGCGATGCGGCGCCGGCGTCATACAGACGGCGAACAAGCTGTGAGGTGTTGGTGTCACGCGGGCACAGCGCGCGCTCGCGACCGGCAGGGGAGAGCGCGCGACCGTTCTCGTCGATCAACTCGTAGGGCAGGCGGCAGGGCTGGGCGCACATGCCGCGGTTGGCCGATCGTCCCGCCATGGCAAAGCTCGACAGCAGGCACAGGCCCGAGTAGCAAAAGCAGATGGCGCCATGGCTGAAGACCTCAAGGTCCACATCGGGCGCGGCGTCGTGAATGGCGGCGATCTCGTCAATGGAGAGCTCGCGCGAGAGAGTCACGCGGTCGGCGCCCTGCTCACGGCACCAAAGGGTTCCGCGGTCGTCGTGGATGTTCGCCTGGGTCGAGATATGTGTCTCGATGCCGGGCATGGTGCGCTTGGACTCAAAGAACAGACCCCAGTCCTGGATAATGAAGGCATCGGCGCCCAGCGTGGAGCAGCGATGAATGAGCTGCAGTGCATCGCCCATCTCGGACTGCTTGATGACGATGTTGACCGTGACGTAGACGCGCGACCCGGCTAGATGCGCGGCGCGGCAGGCTTGCTCAAAGGCCTCGTCGGTAAAGTTGGTGGCCTTGCGGCGGGCGTTGAAGCTGCCCATGCCGCAGTAGATGGCGTCTGCCCCGGCAGCGAGTGCGGCGGCAAAGGGCTCCGGGCCTCCGGCGGGGGCCAAGAGCTCGGGCCTGCGGTTGGTGGTTCGACTGGCGGTTGCGGTCATATCCTGCCTTTCAAAATGCTCAGATATTCAAAAGTATAGTGGTGCCGTTGCGGCAGGCGATGCCCTTGCTCCAAGCGGGATAAAGTCTTCAGCAGCTTGGGCTGGCTGACCCCGTGGAGAACCGTTCAGCGGTTCGGGGAAACCGTTGGGCGATAAAATATTCTCGCAACGTGATAATAATCTTGCATCGCGCGGAAACCTTGGGTACTATCCCAAATCAAGCGCGGTGTTCAGACCGAACTGTGCCTCCCGGTGCGAACGCCGCGCTCACGCTTTCTAGTTAACCGTAAGGAGATAAACATGAGCAAGACCGTCGTGTCTTCCGATAACGCACCCGCAGCCATCGGACCGTATTCCCCCGGTATCCAGACCGGCAACATGGTGTTCCTGTCCGGCCAGCTGGGCATCGACCCCACAACTGGCAAGATGCCCAAGGGCGTCGAGGCCCAGGCCAAGCAGTCCCTTGCTAACGTCGAGGCCCTGCTGACTGCCGCCGGCGCTACGTTTGCCGATGTCGTCAAGACCACGGTCTACCTGGCCGACATCGCCGACTTCGCTGCCGTGAACGAGATCTACGCTTCCAAGTTCGAGGCTCCGTTCCCCGCGCGCAGCGCTTTCCAGGTTGCCGCCCTTCCGGCTGGCGGTCTGGTCGAGATCGAGGTCGTCGCCGCTCTCTAAGGCGTTGGCAACAACTAAACATGACATGCAAAAAGACCCTGCAGCGCGTGCGAGCTGCAGGGTCTTTTGTTAAGTGACGGATCGCTTGTGGAGCTGCGCTCCATTTTGCTCGTTAGCCCTCCTTGCGAACTTTTTGCAGGTAGCGGTAGACGCTGGGCTCCGAGATGCCCAGCGCGGTGGCGGCGCAGGCCACGGCGCCCTTGAGCATGAACACCCCGTTGCCGTTGAGGTGGCGAATGACGTCCACGCGGTCGCCCTGACCAAGCGACGCTACATCCAGCCCGCGCGCGCTCAGCAACTCGGCAATGCTGCGGTCGATGAGCTCCTGTGTGGACTCCGAAAGGCTTTCGACCTCGATAGGGGCGGGCTCCGTGCGCGTCGGCGCCGCGTCGAAGCACGCCATGAGCTGCTGCGCCATGGCGTTGATGGAGCGTACGGTCGAGAGGTCGGTGTTGACGCAGAGCATACCGACGATCTCGTCATTCTCGCGGATAAAGTACGTCGCCGACTCCAACGTCTTGCCACCGGCACCGCGGCCCTCGTAGCCCGTAATAAACGGCAGGTCGCGATACTTGTCGTCGTGCATGATCTTGAGTGCCAGATCGGTGGCGGGACCGCCGACCTTGCGGCCGCTCACGATGCCGTTGCGAATATCGACGATGGCGTGGTCGGGATCTGAGAAATCGTGCAGCACGATTTCGCTGTTCTTACCGAGTATCTGCTCCAGGAAATCGACCATCGGCAAAAAGCGACGTACGGTCTCGTTCACGGGCAACTCCTTGGGGTGAAATCGGAAATGTTCATAACAATTTTTTCTCATGGTAACACGCCATTCCTCATCTCGTATATTCGCAGGTACATTGCGTAATACAGACGAACGGTAGGAATTTGGCGGTAAACGGTTGACCAAAAGAAAAGTTAGATGCTATTTTGACCGGACACTTTCCTGACCTGCGGAAATTCGTTATCTCAGCTTAAGAATAGTCTGATAACAAAAAATTATTATTGAGAATGAGAATCATCTTTAATACGATATCCAACGAAGGCACAACCTCAACCCCGCACTGCGTCACAATAGAGCGTTAGATGCGAAAACAACTATTTCGAGGATTGGTGGTCAAATGACCCAGGAGACGGTTACGAACGGCACTGAAGCCCTGTTCACTCGCGAAGGCATGCCTCCCGTTAAGGAAATGATCCCGTGTGCCCTTCAGCACGTACTGGCATCGTTTGCCGGCATCATTACCCCGGCGGTCATCATGGCCGGCGTCTACGGCTTTAATAGCCAGCAGAGCACCGACATCATTCAGGTTGCGCTCATTCTTTCGGCAATCGACACGGCCCTTCAGGC
Source organism: uncultured Collinsella sp. (assembly GCA_900554255.1). Lineage (GTDB taxonomy): Bacteria > Actinomycetota > Coriobacteriia > Coriobacteriales > Coriobacteriaceae > Collinsella. The sequence goes on from USGN01000003.1 coordinate 12,395, forward strand.
CTTCGCTCCCTTCCGTCGCATCGGCGGCGGCCTGCCCATCGTCATGGGCGTTTCCTTCGCGTTCCTGCCGGCCCTGCAGGCCATGGGTGCCTCGGGCTTTAGCTTTGGTGCGCTGCTGGGCGGCGAGATCGTCGGTGGCGCCGTCGCGGTCCTCTTTGGTCTGGCCTACAGCAAGATCAAGTGGCTGTTCCCGCCCGTCGTGACCGGTACGGTCATCTTCTCCATTGGCGTCTCTCTCTATCCCACGGCTGTCAAGTATATGGCCGGCGGTATGGGTACGCCGCTGTGGGGCACCCCGCAGGCCTGGTGCGTCGCTCTTATCACCTTCGCCGTGGTCTTTGCGCTCGCCAACTTTGGCAAGGGCACGCTCAAGCTGGGCTCCGTATTCTTTGGCATGATCGTTGGCATGATTGTCTCCATCCCCTTTGGCATGATCGACTTCTCCAGCGTCGCCACCGCCCAGGTCTTCGCCCTTCCCAAGCTCATGCCCTATGCGCTCGAGTTTGATCCCGAGGTCTGCATTACCCTCGCCGTCGTGTTCCCCATGGTTGCCATCCAGGTTATCGGCGACGTCTCTGCCGCCTGCCTGGGCTCCATCGACCGTATGCCCACCGAGCGCGAGCTCTCCGGCGCTATCGTGTCCCAGGGCCTCACCTCTATGGTCGGCGGCCTGCTGGGCGGTCTTCCCACCAGCGCCCTTGGCCAGAACGTGGGCATCATCTGCTCCAACAAGGTCGTCAACAAGTGGGTCTTTGTGATCATCGCGGCCGTCTTTGCCATCGCCGGCCTGTTCCCGCAGCTCTCTGCCGTCCTTTCCGCTATCCCGCAGCCCGTCATCGGCGGCGCGACCGTCGGCGTCTTTGGCACCATCACCATGAACGGCGTGCGCATGTTCACCCGCGAGGGCCTTACGCAGCGCACTACCACCATCGTCGGTACCTCCGTCGTCTTTGGCCTGGGTATCTGGATGGCCAGCGGTTGCCTTGCCGGCGAGGGTATGCCCGCTTGGGTGTCCACCGTCATCGGCTCCAATGCCGTAACCCCCACCGCCATCATGGCCATTGTCCTTAACCTGATCCTTCCGCAGACGCCGGTCGTGGCTCAGCACATCGATGCTGCCAAGGACGCTGCCGTGGATCTGGTCTTGCCCGAGAGCAAGAAGTAACCAATTCGGTGCTATTCGTCGGCGGACGCATCGCCTCGTCCGCCGACGCCATGCGGTGCCAAGCCGCACTTCAAAGGGTTCGTCCCTTTGGTGAAGCGTTGACGGGAGAGGGCCCGTTTCCGGTGTAGGCCGGCGCTTCGCACTCCGCCATGTCAGAGGTGTCAAACCCCGCCCCTGATGTTGAAGGGAGCATTTATGCTTCTGGTCGCTAACGGTTCCGTCTTTACCCGCAACGCTCAGACCCCGTTTATTCCAAACGGTGCGGTCGCCATTGACGGAGATACGATCGTCGAAGTGGGCCCCGAGCGCGAGCTCAAGGCCAAGTACCCGGATGCCGAGTACGTCGACGCCCAGGGCAACCTCATCATGCCCGGACTTATCAACTGCCACACCCACATCTACTCGGGTCTGGCCCGCGGCCTCGCCATTAAGGGATGCAACCCCACCAACTTCCTGGAGAATCTTGAGCAGCAGTGGTGGAAGATCGACGACAACCTGACGCTCGACGGCACCAAGGCCAGCGCCTATGCCACGATTCTGGATTCCATCCGCGACGGCGTCACCACGATCTTCGATCACCACGCGAGCTTCTGCGAGATTCCGGGCAGCCTCTTTACCATTAAGGACGCCGCTCAGGAGCTGGGCATGCGTTCGTGCCTGTGCTACGAGGTTTCCGACCGCCGTGGCCAGGAAAAGTGCGATCAGGCTATTGCCGAGAACGCCGAGTTTGCCCAGTGGGCCGCCAAGGAGCGTCGCGATAACGACAACCACATGATCGCCGCCATGTTTGGCGGACATGCTACCTTTACGCTTTCGGACGAGACCATGGATAAGATGGCCGAGGCCAACAACGGTCTGACCGGCTTCCACATCCATGTGTGCGAGGGCATGAACGACGTGTGGGATTCCCGCCTCAACCGCGGTGGTATCAGCCCCGTCGAGCGCCTGCTGCAGCACAACCTGCTGGGTCCCGACACCATGCTCGGCCACTGCATCCACGTGACGCCTGCCGAGATGGATATCGTCAAGGAGTCCGGCACCTGGCTGGTTAACAACCCCGAATCCAATATGGGCAACGCCGTGGGCTGCGCCCCCGTGCTCGAGTTCTTCCGCCGCGGCATCCCCGTGTGCATGGGCACCGACGCCTACACCCACGATATGCTCGAGAGCCTTAAGGTCTTCCTGATCATTCAGCGCCACAACGCCGCCATGCCCAACGTGGGCTGGTGCGAGGCCATGACGATGCTGTTCGAGAACAACGCCAAGATGGCGAGCAAGTACTTCGATCGCAAGCTCGGTGTGCTCGAGGCCGGCGCTGCCGCCGACGTTATCGTTATGGACTACAAGCCCTTTACGCCGCTGAGCGAGGAGAACATCGACGGTCACATGCTCTTTGGCATGATGGGCAAAAACTGCCGCACCACCATCATCAACGGCCGCGTCCTGTACAAGGATCGCGAGTTCGTTGGCATTGATGAGGACAAGATCAACGCGTGGACCATGGCCGAGTCCAAGAAGCTCTGGAGCACGCTCAACGATCGCGCCTACTAATTACAAGTAGATTCACGCGCGTCGGATGTTTCGCCGCATCCGACGCGCGTATAGGCGACCTCCGCGGGGTCGCCGGCGCTGTGCTAGCGCTACACCGTATTTGCGCCCGCCGCGCGGTCTCGCCGGGCGTTACAGAGAGGAGCTCATTATGAGCGACATCATGAGGCCGATCCCGTTTTCGCAGCTGATGAACTGGATCATCGAGGAGAATAAGACCCAGGGCGCCGTCTTTGGCGTGCGCAAGATGGTCACGACCAACCAGGAGGGCGCGCTTCCCATTTTTGACGAGCGCATCGAGACTCCGTTTGGCCCGGCCGCCGGCCCCAACACGCAGCTGGCCCAGAACATCGTGGCATCCTACGTGGCCGGTTCCCGCTTCTTTGAGCTCAAGACCGTTCAGGTTATGGACGGCGAGGAGCTCTCCAAGTGTGTGAACAAGCCCTGCATCGTGGCGCAGGACGAGTGCTACAACTGCGAGTGGTCGACCGAGCTCGAGGTTCCGCAGGCCTTTGCCGAGTACGTGAAGGCATGGTTTGCCTGCCACCTGATCGCTCGCGAGTACGGCCTGGGCAGCCCGGATGGTTTTGTCTTCAACATGTCCGTGGGTTATGACCTGGAAGGCATCAAGAGCCCCAAGGTCGACGCCTACATTGAGGGCATGAAGGACGCCAGCGGCTCCGAGGTTTGGAACGAGTGCCGCACGTGGGCGCTCGCTAACCTGGACAAGTTTGAGCATGTCGACGCCGCGTTTGTCGAGTCCATCCCGGCACGCGTCTCCAACTCCATCACCGAGTCCACCCTGCACGGCTGCCCGCCGGCGGAGATCGAGCGCATCGCGACCTATCTGATCACCGAGAAGGGCCTCAACACCTACATCAAGTGCAACCCCACGCTGCTGGGCTATGAGTTTGCCCGCCAGCGTCTGAACGAGCTGGGCTTTGACTACATCGTCTTCGATGACACGCACTTCCGCGAGGACCTGCAGTGGGCCGATGCCGTGCCTATGTTCGAGCGCCTGATTGCCCTGTGCGCCGAGCGCGGCCTGGAGTTTGGCGTCAAGCTGACCAACACGTTCCCCGTCGACGTGACGAGGAACGAGCTGCCCTCCACCGAGATGTACATGTCCGGCCGTTCGCTGTTCTCGCTGACCATCGAGGCTGCCCGCCGCATTACCGAGCAGTTCGATGGCAAGCTGCGCATCAGCTACTCCGGCGGTGCCACGGTCTACAACATCCGCGCCCTGTACGATGCCGGCATTTGGCCCGTCACCCTGGCGACCGACGTGCTCAAGCCCGGTGGCTACGAGCGCTTTAGCCAGATGGCCGGCGAGTTTACCGACCTGGATGGCAAGCCGTTCGCGGGCGTCTCTCTCGACGCCGTGACCGCGATCCAGACCGACTCGCTCACCAACCCGCTCTACAAGAAGCCGCTGCGCCCGCTGCCCGACCGCAAGGTCGCCGGCAAGAGTCCGCTTTCCGACTGCTTTACCACGCCGTGCCGTACGAGCTGCCCCATCCAGCAGGATATTCCCGCCTATCTGGCGGCTGTTGACGAGGGCCGCTACGAGGACGCACTCAACATCATCATCGAGCGCAACGCCCTGCCGTTCATTACCGGCACCATCTGCCCGCATCCCTGCGGCCGTGCCTGCGAGCGTGCGTTCTACGAGCCCGAGGGCGCCCAGATTCGCGCCAGCAAGCTCAAGGCCGCCCGCGAGGCCATGACCGCCGTGCTGCCCAAGCTACGCGCCCAGGCCATCGCAAGCGACGGCGAGCGCAACGTTGCCGTTATCGGCGGCGGCCCGGCCGGTCTGGCGACGGCGTTCTTCCTGACTCGTGCCGGCGTGCCCGTCACCATCTTTGAGGCCCGCGATTCGCTCGGCGGCGTGGTCCGTCACGTCATTCCTGAGTTCCGCATTGCGAGCGACGATATCTCCCACGATGCCGAGCTCTGCTTGGCCTTTGGCGCCAAGGTGCAGCTCAACGCCCGCGTGGAGTCCATCGACGATCTCAAGGCCCAGGGCTTTACCGACGTGGTCGTGGCCACCGGTGCCTGGATGCCTGGCTCTGCAGGCCTGGGCGAGGGTGCCGAGCTTGACGTGCTGGAGTTCCTCGAGGCCGCCAAGAAGGGCGAGAAGCTCGAGCTGGGCGAGGACGTCGTAGTCATTGGCGCCGGCAACACCGCCATGGACGCGGCCCGCGTGGCTAAGCGCCTGGCTGGTGTGAAGAACGTGCGCCTGGTGTATCGCCGCACCAAGAAGCAGATGCCCGCCGACGAGGAGGAGCTCGATCTTGCTCTTGCCGACGGCGTTGAGTTCTGCGAGTTGCTGGCGCCTAAGGCGCTCAACGGCGCTGTGCTGACCTGCGATGTTATGGAGCTTGGCGAGCCGGATGCAAGCGGCCGTCGTAGCCCCGTCGCTACGGGCGAGACCGTCGAGCTTCCCGCCACCACGGTGATCTGCGCCGTGGGCGAGGGCATCGATGCCAGCCTGTACGATGCCGCGGGCGTCGAGCACGACCGTCGCGGCCGCCTTGCCGCCACCTCCACCGGCGTTGAGGGCGTCTGGGCTGCGGGCGACTGCCGCCGCGGTCCTGCCACCGTGGTCGAGGCCATCGCCGACGCCGCCGAGGTCGCCCGTGCCATCGCCGGCGTGGACTTTAACAAGTACGCCGACTGCAACGAGCAGGCCGGCCGCGAGGACACCTGCTACGAGCGCAAGGGGTCGCTGTGCCGCGACAAGCGCAACTGCACCAAGACCCGCTGCCTGGGCTGCGGCTCGGTGTGCGAGGTCTGCTGCGACGTGTGCCCCAACCGCGCCAACGTGGCAATTAAGGTGCCGGGCCTGGCCAAGCATCAGGTCGTCCATGTCGACGGCATGTGCAACGAGTGCGGTAACTGTGCCGTGTTCTGCCCCTATCAGGAGGGTCGTCCCTACAAGGACAAGCTCACCCTGTTCTGGAGCGAGGAGGACATGGAGAACTCCGAGAACGAGGGCTTCCTGGCCGTGGGCGAGGACCACTTTAAGGTCCGCGTCGCCGGCACGGTCCGCACCGTCTCGGTCGATGCCGTCAACACCGGTCTTCCCGAGGCCGTCCGCCTGACCATCAGGGCCGTGCGCGACAACTATTCGTACCTTCTTAAGAAATAGGCGAGTCTCTTATGGCCAAATCCATTCAACATAATGTGGCCTACGTTGCCTGCGGAAGCGGTTGCGCCTCCGCAGGCGGCGACGCCCGCTGCAGCGAAGGCTGCATTGGCTGTGGCGCCTGCGTCACGGCTTGCCCCCACGGTGCCATCTCACTGGTCGACGGCGTTGCCCGCGTGGACCGCTCCAAGTGCACGGGCTGCGGCCTGTGCGGCATGGCGTGCCCGCAGCGCGTGATTGCCTTCGTTCCCGGCTACCAGAACATCCTGGTGCGCTGTAACAACACCGACAAGGGCGCCATTGCGCGCAAGATCTGCGACACGAGCTGCATCGGTTGCGGTATGTGCGCCAAAAAGTGCCCTGCCGGCGCTATCCGCATCGAGGACAACTGCGCCCATATCGACGGCGTGGACTGCCTGTCGTGCGGCATGTGCGCCGTCGTCTGCCCTCATGGCGCCATCCACGACCGCACCGGCATCGCCGCTGGCGTGTAGAAGGGAATCACCATGGCACAGGAATTCACTTTTACCGTTAACGGCGTCGAGCGCACGACGACTCAGAACAAGCCGCTGCTGCGCTATCTGCGCGACGACCTGCACATTCACTCCGCCAAGGACGGCTGCTCCGAGGGCGCCTGCGGTACCTGCACCATCCATGTGGACGGTGCGGCCGTCAAGGCGTGCGTGCTGACCACCGCTCTTGCCGCCGGCCGCAACATCGTGACCGTCGAGGGCCTGCCCGAGGACGTGCGCGAGGCCTTTGTGTACGCCTTTGGCGCCGTGGGCGCCGTGCAGTGCGGTTTTTGCATCCCCGGCATGGTCATGGCGGGCGCGGCGCTCATCGCCGAGGATCCCGAGCCCACCGAGGAGCAGATCAAGTACGCCATCCGCGGCAACGTCTGCCGCTGCACCGGCTACAAAAAGATTATCGAGGGCATCTCGCTGGCCGCTGCGGTGCTCCGTGGCGAAAAGCAGATCGACGAGGACCTGGAGCGCGGCGATGACTACGGCGTGGGCAAGCGCGCCTTCCGTATCGACGTGCGCAAGAAGGTGCTCGGTGAGGGCAAGTACCCCGATGATATCGACGAGCTTGATCAGCCGGGCCTGACCTATGCCAGCGCCGTGCGCTCCAAGTATCCGCGCGCCCGTGTGCTCTCCATCGACACCTCCAAGGCCGAGGCCCTGCCCGGTGTGGTGGGCATCCTGCGCGCCGAGGACGTGCCGGTCAACCAGGTCGGCCACCTTATCCAGGACTGGGACGTCATGATCGCCCAGGGCGATATCACCCGCTGCGTGGGTGACGCCATCGTGTTGGTGGTCGCCGAGGACGAGGCGACGCTCGAGAAGGCCAAGAAGCTCGTCAAGATCGATTATGAGCCTCTGGAGCCCGTGCGCAACATCGCCGAGGCCAGGGCCGCCGACGCCCCGCGCCTGCATGACAGCTTCTTTGCCTTCGGCAACACGGTGGAGCTCAAGGACAACGTGTGCCAGAGCCGCCACGTGACGCGCGGCGACGCCGCCAAGGCGCTGGCCGAAAGCGCGTTCACCGTGACGCAGCGCTTTACCACGCCCTTTACCGAGCATGCCTTCTTGGAGCCCGAGTGCGCCGTCGCCTTCCCGTACAAGAACGGCGTCAAGGTGCAGTCGACCGACCAGGGCGCCTACGATACGCGCAAAGAGTGTGCCCACATGTTTGGCTGGGATAGCGAGCCCGAGCGCGTGGTCGTCGAGACCATGCTCGTGGGTGGCGGCTTTGGCGGCAAGGAGGACGTGTCCATCCAGCACCTTGCCGCGCTCGCCGCGTATAAGTTCCAACGCCCTGTGAAGTGCAAGCTCACGCGCGCCGAGTCGCTCGCGTTCCATCCCAAGCGCCATGCCATGGACGGTACCTTTACGCTGGGTTGCGACGCCGAGGGCAACTTTACCGGTCTGGACTGCGAGATCAACTTTGATACCGGCGCCTACGCATCGCTGTGCGGTCCGGTGCTCGAGCGCGCCTGTACGCATGCCGTCGGCCCCTACAAGTACCAGAATACCGACATTCGCGGCTTTGGCTACTACACCAACAACCCGCCCGCCGGCGCGTACCGCGGCTTTGGCGTTTGCCAGTCCGAGTTTGCGCTCGAGAGCCTGATCGACCTGCTGGCCGAGAAGGTCGGCCTGGATCCGTGGGAGATCCGCTACCGTAACGCCATCGAGCCGGGCGAGGTTTTGCCCAACGGCCAGATTGCCGACTGCTCCACGGCGCTTAAGGAGACACTGCTCGAGGTCAAGGATGCCTACTACGCGCATCCCGGACACGCCGGTATCGCCTGCGCCATGAAGAACGCCGGTGTGGGCGTGGGCCTGCCCGATGCCGGCCGCTGCAAGATTCGCGTCGAGAACGGCGTGGCCGTGGTCTATGCCGCCACGTCCGACATCGGCCAGGGCTGCAACACGGTCTTTTTGCAGGACGTTGCCGAGGCCTGCGGTCTGCCGCTGAGCTGCATTGCCAACGGCGAGTGCTCCACCGAGAACGCTCCCGACTCCGGCACTACGTCTGGCTCGCGTCAGACGGTCGTGACCGGCGAGGCCGTGCGCGGCGCCGCCTTCCTACTGCGCGATGCTATGGTTGGCGTCGAGGCCGGCAAGCCCGCGCCCGATGCTCCCGTGAGCGCACATGGCGACGGCGTCAAGATCGAGTACGACGACGGCCGCGCCTATCAGCTTCGCACGCAGGAGCTCGTCGCCGGCCAGGGTATGCATCCTCAGGATCCTGCGGCAGCTATCAAGGCACTCGAGGGATGCGAGTTTGGCTACGTATATCTGGAGCCGACCGACAAACTGGGTGCCGACGTGCCCAACCCTAAGAGCCACATCTGCTACGGCTTTGCCACGCATGTGGTCATTCTTGATGATGACGGCCGCGTGAGCGAGGTCTATGCCGCGCACGATTCCGGCAAGGTGGTCAATCCCATCTCCATCCAGGGTCAGATCGAAGGCGGCGTGCTCATGGGTATGGGCTATGCGCTTACCGAGGACTGGCCGCTCAAGGACTGCGTGCCCCAGGCAAGGTACGGTACGCTCGGGTTGTTCCGTGCGCCCGAGATTCCGGATATCCACGCCATTTACGTGGAGAAGGACGAGCTGCTGCCCGTGGCATACGGCGGCAAGGGCATCGGCGAGATCGCCACGATCCCCACGGCGCCCGCCGTGCAGAATGCCTACCGCGCGTTTGACGGCAAACTGCGTCCAGATCTGCCCATGGTGGATACGCCGTACAGCCGCGCCCGTCACCGCGGGTAGGGTAGGGCGCGGGTGGTCATTGCTGATGGGCTGTTTGCGCTTAACACCAACTGCATATGCTGTGCCTTTGGCCTCGGCTCCATCGCGAGCCGGGGCCCTTTGTTTGGAGTGGAAACTGCGTCCCGGATTTGGCGCTCAGAACGGGACACGCTTTCCGGATGGGATGCTTGGCGGAAACTACGGCCCAGTTTTTGGCTCCAGAACGGGATGCATTTTCCGGAACGGTCCACGTGCGGTGGTGTGCCGCCCCTTTCGTGTGCGCCGCTTGTCGAATTACGTTATAGCTAGCTATATTATAGGAAGGTATAATATAGCTAGCTATAACGTAAAGGAAGGATGGTCTATGTTTGTCGGAAGAACAGCGGAAATGTCCGAGCTCAATCGACTGTATGGCACGGACTCCTTTGAGATGCCTGTGATTTACGGCCGCCGTCGTGTGGGTAAAACGCGCCTTATCACAGAGTTCATCCAAGGCAAGAAGGCTATTTACT
>USGN01000004.1 GCA_900554255.1 uncultured Collinsella sp.
CCCTCGAAGGCATAGGTAGAGTGGTAGTTACCACGGCATACGTGCGTGTTAATGACCAGGTCGTCGGGCTTACCCTCGATGGCGGCGTTGTTGAGCGTCACGCCCAGCTCGCTTACCTTTTGCAGGTCGACCGGGCTCATGCCGGTCTTGGACACAAAGTCGGTATCGCAGTAGATGCCCCAGGTGCAGTCATCAAACTGGATGTTGCGGCAGCCTGCTGCGTACAGGTCGGCGATCACCGTGCGATAAGCGGCTGCAATGGCGTCGGCAAGTTCCTCATCGGTCTTATAGACAGCGCGCAGGCTCTCCTGCTGGCCGTCGCAGCGGTCGAGCGTGACTTCGGAGAACGTCTGGATCGGCGCCGGAATGGTTTGCCGCGCGACCTGGCCCTCCCCCTCGAGCGCCTTGACAAATTTAAAGTGCTCGACGAACGGATGGTTCTCGCCGCTAATGGGGCCGGTTACCACGGCGGTGTCGGCTGTGGTCTCCTCGTCGTGGAACATATAGCCCGTACGCGAGGTACGGCGTTCAATGCCGTTGAGCCCCCACATAAAGTCGAGGTGCCAGTAACTGCGGCGAAACTCGCCATCGGTAATCACCTGCAGGCCAGCGGACTTTTGCTTGTCCACCAGGTCGCGAATGGCCTCATCCTCGACGGCCTTAAGGCCGGCGGCGTCGAGTGTGCCCGCAGCATAGGCGGCACGGGCGTCCTTTACGGCCTGTGGACGAAGAAAGCTGCCGACGATATCGGCGCGAAACGGCGCGTTCAGCGTGGTTAAAGCACTCATAGATATCTCCCTTTGCATTGGTTGCTTTACTGGGACAAAGTATGAGCGCTCATATAGCCATCGTAAAATATACGTTTATAACAGTTTGATATAGATGCTTCCTATATCAGTTGGGACTGCCATGAAGAGATTTGACCTGTACAGGACGCAGCAGTCTAGATATGCTGACGGATCGCGTCGATATAGGCTTGACCGTAGCGCGTAAGCGTCGTGTTCTTGCGCGTGATGATGCCGATCTCCATGTACTCGTCCACATCGAGCGGAATCGAGATGATGCCGGGGCCGTTGAGCTCATGACTGATCACGCCTGAGCATACCGTGTAGCCGTTGAGACCCATGGCCAGGTTGAACAGCGTCGCGCGATCGCGCACGCGGATATTCTTGCGGCGCTCAAACGTCGAGGTCAGTTCCTCGGAATAGTAGAACGAATTATAGCTGCCCTGCTCATAGGACAGGAACGGGTAGTCTTCCAAGTCCTCGAGCGTCACGCTCGAGCGACCCGCCAGCGGATGATCGGCGCATACAAAGACATGCGGCGCGGCGCAGAAGAGCCCCTCGAATACGAGCTCGTTGGCGGCGAGCATACGCTCGATAACCTCGCGGTTATGCTCGGACAGGTACAAGATGCCGAGCTCGCTTTTCATATGCGCGACGTCCTCGATAATCTCGTGAGTCTGCTCCTCGCGCAGGGTAAAGTCGTAGCGCGCGGCATCGAACTCGCGGATCACGTCAACAAACGCGTTAACGGCAAAGGAATAATGCTGGCAGCTCACACTAAAGTGCGGCACTTGCTCGGACGCGCCCTTGTACTTGCCTTCGAGCAGATCGGCCTGGTCGAGCACCTGTCGCGCGTAGCCCAAGAAGGTCTCGCCCTCCTCGGACACAATGACGCCCTTGTTGGTGCGCTCAAAGATGTGCACACCCATCTCGTTTTCGAGATCGCGGATCGACGCGGTAATCGAAGGCTGCGACACAAAGAGCCGGCGCGAGGCCTCGGTGATGCTGCCGCATTCGGCAACTTTGACGACATATCTGAGCTGCTGAAGCTTCATGGCTTTCTCCCTAAACGTTCGTGATGCCAAGACCCGCCGTGTCCATCTGACGCATAAACGGCGGCATCTCCCCCGTCGCAGCGCAGGCGGCAATCTGATGCAGAGCCCCGGCGACCGCATCGTCTGCCGCAGCGCCGATATGCCAGCGCGCGGCAGCCGTGACAGCCCCGTTGGCATTGGCGACTGCAACGGAGTTGGGAACGGCATCGATCATGGGCAGATCGTTATCGGAATCGCCAAATACGGCCACCTCATCGGGCGTCAGGCCCAAAGCGCGCGCCAGCTCCAGCGCGGCGCAGCCCTTGTCCCAACCAGCCGGAAGGATGTCAAACAGGCGCACCCGGTTGTTGGGAAACACAAGCGAGAGTTCCGGCACCTCAGCGGCAACGCGCTCGCGTAACTCCGCGAGCTCCTCACGCGAACGGGCACTCCAGATATTCGCCTTGAACACCGGCGCTTCATCGACGACGGGACGGCACGGGGCCTCTTCGCCTTTGAGCCATGCGTTGCCGCCCGACTCCATGGCGCGACGAACGCGCTCGGGATCACTCGTCACGCAATAGGCATCGTTGCCCCAAAAGTCATCGCCCAGGCCATAGACTTTTAGAAATGTATCGTCGGTCTCTTGCTCCAGATAGTCGGCCAAACACATCAGAGCATCGTTGTCGATTGCGTGCGAGGCGACTACTTCGCCGCCGACAAACATCACCTGGCCGTTACAGAACGCGCCAGTCGAAAAACACTCGGAACGATTTTTGAACATCCAGCCCATCGCGGACGGCTGACGACCCGAAACCGGGCCAAAGTGCAGACCCGCCGCCTGCATGGCATGAATGCCCTCAATGGCGTAGTCGCTGGCGCCGTCATGCCCGGCCGGAATCAGCGTATCGTCCATATCGGTCAGCACAAGTTTGATCATGAGGTCCCCATTCGTATCGGTCCTACCTATTGTAACGACCTGCCAAAATAAACCTGTCCCTTTTTGGCAGGTGCGTTAGTATAGGGAACAACAGATTCGATGCGGGAGTGCCGGCGGTGCAAACCACAAGGCTGAGAGGGCATAGGGCCCAATCCTTTGAACCTGTCAGTTAATGCTGGCGTAGGGAGCATGCCGCCTTTGCAGGGGCGCTGTCTATGCACAGCGCCCCTTTTCTATGCCAAGGAGGCATGTGCAGTGATTGATTCGGAACAGCTTAAGCAACATATGGTCAAGGCCGTGGAGGAGATTCGCGCCACCAATCCGATGGCCGGCTCCATCACCAACACGGTGACGATCGACTTTGTCGCCAACGCGCAGCTCGCCGTGGGCGGTTCGGCCGCCATGGTCTATCTGCCCGACGAGGGCGAGGCACTCGTTGCCGGCGGCGGCGCCATCTATCTCAACATGGGTACGCTCTTCCCCATCTACGAGCAGACGATTCCCCGCGCGGCCAAGGCGGCACACGACGCCGGCAAGCCCTGGGTGCTCGATCCGGTGGGCCTGGGCATCGGCAGCCTGCGCACCCAACTGGTAAACGAGCTCAAGCAGTACAAGCCCGCCATCGTGCGCGGCAACGCCTCCGAGATCATCGCGCTCGCCGGCCTGTGGGGTCTTGAGGGCGAGGCGGCTGATCTGAGCCGCGTGCGCGGTGTCGATACCACCGACACGGTCGACGCCGCCCGCGATGCCGCCGTGGCGCTGCCGATCCGTTTACGGCAGCCATCTGTGGCACCGCCGTCTACAACGTTGCCGGCACGCGTGCCGCCGCTGTCGCCGATGCCCCGGCAAGCTTTAAGGTGGCCTTTATCGACGAGCTCTACCGCGCGACCGCCCAAGACATCGCCAACAACCAGCTCGAGCTCGAGGAGGCATAGGCCATGTCCGAGCCCGCAACCAATACCGGCATGAACACGCTCGTCGCCGTGGCCATCGCCCCGTGCGGCACCGGCGATGAACTCTCCGCCGAGGTCGCCGAGGTCGTGCGCGTCATTCGCGAGAGCGGCCTTCCCAACCGCACCACCTCGATGTTCACCGAAATCGAGGGCGACTGGGACGAGGTCATGCAGGTCGTGCGCGACGCAACCTTTGTGTTGGCGAGCAAGGGCATCCGCACCGAAGTCGTGCTCAAGGCCGATATTCGACCCGGATTTACCGACACCATGACCGGCAAACTCGAGCGCATGGAAGCACAGATCAAAAAGCAGGAGGAAGCACGATGAGCATCCGCGACAACCTTGATATCTCGGCCTATCTCGTACTCGGCCCCGAAAACACGCTGGGACGTCCCGTGGGCGATGTGGTGGCCCAGGCGCTCGATGCCGGCTTTACCTGCATCCAGGTGCGCTCCAAGGTGGCAAGCGCCCGCGAGATCATCGCACTGACCGGCGACGCCGCGCAGGCAATCGCACAGGCCGGCAAGACCGGTCAGGTCGCCTTGCTGATCGACGACCGCCTTGACTGCGTGCTCGCCGCGCGCGAACAGGGCATCGCTGTCGACGGTGTGCACGTGGGCCAGAGCGATATTCCCGTCGAGGTCTGCCGCAAACTTCTGGGCCCCGATGCCATCGTGGGCCTTTCGGCCCGCTGCGAGGAGATGCTCGAGTACGTCAAGACCGCCGACATGAGCCTGGTCGACTACCTGGGCATCGGCCCGCTCCACGAGACCGAGACCAAGCGCGACTGCGGACGCGCAGCCGATGGCTCCATCATCACCAAGAGCTTTGAGGACCTGGCCGCACTCCATGCGGCAAGCCCCGTGCCCATCGTGGTGGGCGGCGGCGTCAAGACGGCCGACTTGCCGCAGCTTAAGGCAACCGGTGTCGATGGCTTCTTTGTGGTGAGCGCCGTCTGCAGTGCCGACGACCCCTACGCCGCCGCCAAGGAGCTTGTCGACACCTGGCAGCAGGCATAGGCATAGGCCGAGCAGCTGATTCGCAGCCTCATATCTTCAGCAATGGAAAGCGCATCCCGGTTTGGACCTCCATTCCGAGATGCGCTTTCCGCATGCGACCCTTACCCCGCCAGATACGCTTTCAACGCCGGCAAAGTCGCCTCCGCATCTCGACAACCGATCTGATAGATGCGCTCGAGCTCATCCGGTTCGCGGCACAGCGACGGCACCTTCACCGATTCGCTCGGCCGCACCACAAAGATTTCGCCGGCAGCCTCGCGACGTGCCAGGTCATCGAGCGTGGCATTGTAGACCTCATGCCGATGCTCAAGCGCTGCGACAAACTCCGGATAGTGACGGAACATGCGACGCAGCATGGGCATTACGCTGTTGGGCTGCTTCACAAAGCCCGCCGGCTGCGTGAGCACCACGATATTGCGGTCATACCCCTGCGCAAACAGCCATGCACTGGGAATAGAATCAGCCACGCCACCATCCAGATACTTATGCCCGTCAATAGCAACGGGACGCGTCGCCACAGGAATCGCCGACGATGCCCGGATCCACTCGATATCCCGCTCGTCGCCATAGGGCAGGTCGTGGTAGACGGCCTTGCCCGTCTCGATATCGGTGCACACGCACGTAAACCGCATGGGACAGGCGCGATACGCCTCCAAGTCAATGGGATCGCGCTCGATAGGCACCTCGTGATAGGCAAAATCGGCATTGAACATGTCGCCGGTCCGCAGCCAGCTTGCTACACCCGCATAGCGCTTGTCGGCACAATAGGCCTTGTTGTAGCGAATGGCGCGTCCGATCTGCCGCGATTTAAAGTTGTAGCCAAACGCCGCGCCCGCCGAGACACCCACCATATGGTCGCAGGTCAAACCGTGCTCCATCCAAACGTCGAGCACGCCCGCCGTATACATACCGCGGTAGCCGCCTCCCTCGAGCGCGAGCCCCACCGTGCGCGTCGTATCCGGCTGTGCCATGCGACCATCTCCGTTCCTGCGTTTAAAACCGGAACAAGTATACCCGTCAACATATATCGTCTCAGTCGCATTTTTATCGGACATCGCATCGTCGCGCTACCGTTTGTCGAATAATAGCCGCCCACAGCATGTGCACCCATATATAATTCTGCACTGTTGTTTATACTACTCGGCAGTTATCAACAGCGAACATTAGCCGGTAAATTAACCCAACAACGCAGCGAGGCGGGGGCTTGGATACACGCAAAGCGCCGAACAACAATGCGTGTGCACAACGAGCTCGCCCGACGCAATTCGCCCGACCTCAGAAAGCCGCTTACGACATGGATACTGTCAGCAATTACACCGAAACGCTCGAAAAGACCGTTCGCGACCTTCTCGAGCGTCAGGATGATCTGATTAGGACCGCCTTTACCGACCAGCTTACCGGACTTGGCAACCGCGGCGGCTTTGCCCGCTCCCTCGAGGAGCTCTGGGAGCAGGACACCCCCGTTACCATGGCGTTCATCGATATCGACAATCTCAAGCACTGCAACGACGTCTTTGGCCATGACGAGGGCAACCGCTATATCTTGCAGGTAAGCCTTTATCTCAAGCTGTATATGAAGGTAGACGAGGCGGCATTTCGTCTGGGAGGCGACGAGTTTGCCATCCTATCTACGATTGCGACCGAGGACGACCTCGCCAAACGTCTGGAACACTGCCGAACGATCCTGCTCAAAAACAACGATTCCGAGATGCCCCACTCGTTTAGCTACGGAGTGTCACATGCCGACCCCGCCCTGGGCGAAGCCCCCAATCGCATGACGCTCGATGCCGACCATCGTATGTACGACTACAAGCTACGTCATGCCGTGCACCTCGATCGACGCAATATCACGCAAGTCCACGCCGATGACTTCGAAATAAGCGATCGTATTTTCGACGCCTTTTCGATGCTCAACGAGGGCCGCTATTTCTTTATCGAGAACTTGGACAAACATCGCACCCTTTGGTCACAAGGTGCCTTGCGCGATCTCGGTCTTCCTTCGGAGCATATAGACAACTGCAGCGATTACTGGAAAACGCGCGTCCATCCCGATGACCTTGAGGCTTTTACCGACGACATCGACCAAGTCTATAACGGCACTAAACACCGTCGAGTTATGCAGTACCGCGTACGCAATGCCGCCGGCGACTACGTCCTCTGCCGTGCTCGAGGGTTTCGTATCGACGGCGACGGAAATGTCCCCTCGCTCTATGTCGGCGAGATCGTCAACCACGCACTTGCCGAAACCGTCGACGCCGCCACAGGCCTCGGAACGCAGCGTATGCTGGTCAACGCCATCGATGCCTGCCGCCGCGACTGTTGCGAGACGGGGCTTATAGCGGTGCGCGTTCGTGGCACGACAAAGCTCAACGAACTCTACGGGGCCGAGGCTGTCGACAACATGCTTGCCGAATACGCGGGCCGCATGCTGTCGATCACCCGAGGCAGAAGCAGGGTTTACCGTTCACGAAGCGTCCAGTTCGTCGTGCTTAGCAACGATTTGGACCACGAGGCATTCGAGCAACTAACCCGCCATCTTAAAGAGGCCGTTTTCGCTCCTGTGCAAATCGCAGGCGACACCATTACTCCCGTCTGTCTTGTCGTCCCGGCCTTTTACGAGTACTTAACCCATCAGGCGACCGCCGTTTTAGGCGAACTCGACCGTCGCCTTCGCACGGCCGGCGGGCTTGTTCCCAACGACAGCCTCCCCATACCCGAGGCGGAGCGCAAAAGCGCCATCGCCGAACGTATCGACTCACTCACGGGCCTCTATCGACCCAGCGAGTTTATGCGGCGTGCCAACGCATTTCTCGAGGCAAGGCACGACGGCGCCTGGTGCATCGCCACGGTCGACATGGGCCACATGCGCCTGTTTAACGAATGGTATGGACAGGCCGAAGGCGACCGCCTGCTTGCCGATGTGGGCACGGTCCTCAAGGACATCGAGAATGCCGGCATGGGCGTCGCAGGGTACTGGGGCCAAGATGACTTTTGCGTACTCATCCCCTTTAAGCACATCACCGTCCATCAAATCTACAACCGCGTTCGCGAGGCCGTAGCCAGGCATGATGACGGCGTAGGTTTTTGGCCGTCCATGGGCGTCTACCCCATCGACTCCAATGAGGAGATCACCATCGATGCGCAGGCGAAGGCCATGTTTACCAATCGACGCGCAAAAAACGACTTTAAGGAGCGCATTGCCATTTTCTGCCCCGCGGAGTACGAGCGCGAAGTCGCGTTCCACCGCACGCTGACCGAATTCCAGTACGCGCTCTCAGATGGTCGTATTACCTACCACTTGCAGCCCCAGGTCGATATGGAAACCGGCGAGATTATTGGCGCCGAAGCACTCACCCGCTGGATTGACAAGGACGGCTCTCTCATTTCGCCCGCAACGTTTATTCCCGCACTCGAGGAAAGCGGCTTTGTGGTGACGCTCGACAAGTACATTTGGCAGGGTGTCGCCTCATGGCTGCGCGAGCGCATCGATCGAGGACTTCGCGTGGTTCCGGTTTCGCTTAATGTGTCACGCGTGGATATCCTTGCCTGCGACGTTGCCGAACATATGGGATCGCTTGCCGCCCAATACAACCTACCGCCCGAGCTCATGCGTATCGAGATCACTGAGACGGCTTATACGGGAGAGTCCGAGGCCGTGGACAAGCTGACGGCCGACCTGCACACCCGCGGCTTCTCGACCTATATGGACGATTTTGGCACCGGCCAGTCCACGCTCGCGATGCTCAAGAACGTCAACGTCGACGTCATCAAGCTCGACCGCACCTTTGTGCCCACCGACCGCGATCAAGGCCGCAGCGCGCAGATCGTGTCATCGATGCTCGAAATGGCGCAGTCGCTCCATCTGCCCGTCGTGGTCGAAGGCGTCGAGACAAATGAGCAGGCGAGCATGCTACGCCATATGGGCGCCCGTTACGCTCAGGGCTTCCTCTACTACCGCCCCATGCCGGCAGAGGATTTTGAGGCATTGCTCGATGGTGGCAATAGCAACTGATACGCTCGCGCGCAAAACGCCACCGCCGAAGGGGGCATTTGTCTCCATTAGCTAACTTATATCCCCAATTCAAACCGAATTGGGGATATAATACAAACCATTGTTCCGCCCAAGGAGGTTATTCATCATGAACGAGCCATATCGCCTGGGCGAGCAATCGATTATTGCCTATCTCCAGCGACTTGCGAATGGCATCTCGACCGCCGAACTCGATGTTGCCGCGCTGCCTGCTGAGCTACGCGCCGTTGGCGAGCAACTGCAAAAGACGCATGCCATCCTGCAACAAGAGCGCCGGCTGCTTGAGAGCAACGCCTATATCGACCCGCTCACCAACTTGGGCAACCGCGGCGGACTCGACCGTCACGTCGAGCAGCTCTGGCGCAAAGGCAACCCTTTCACCTGCGCCTATATTGACATCGACCATCTCAAGCATTGCAACGATAGGTTTGGCCATGCCGAAGGCAATCGCTATATTCTGAGCATCTGCCGCACGCTCTCCGAAACCATGGAGCACGATGAGATGCTGTTCCGTATCGGTGGAGACGAGTTTGTGCTCATCTCGCTCTCCGCAAACGAGACTGAACTCGAGCAGCGCTTGGAGCAGGTACGTGCCGGGCTGATCGAGGCGAGCTCAGGTGGCAAGGCGTCCATGATCGCCAGCTTTAGCTTTGGCTGCTCGCGCGTCGATCCACTTGCTGGCGACACGCGTCGCCAGATGACGATGGATGCCGATCGCAAGATGTATCGCTATAAGCTTATGCATCGTGTGCGGCAACCGAAAGACAATGGCGCGCCGCAACGCCCAATCGTCGACCAGCTTCCCTGCAACGACCGGGTGTTCCAAGCGATCTCCATGAGCTCCGAGACGCGCTATCCGTTTATCCTCAATCTCGATACGGGCGAATCGCAATGGTCGGTCAACGCCGTGCGCGATTTTGACCTGCCTTCCCAGCACCCTTTTAACTCGGTCGATATGTGGCTTGCCCGCGTTCATCCCGAGGACCGCGACAACGTACGCGCCGAGCTCGACATGGTGATACACGGCACATGGCACTTCCACTACATGCAGTATCGCGTAATGGATGCCACCGGGGCATACGCGCTTTGCGACTGCACGGGCTACCGCTTGGACGGCACCGATATCGAGCCTAACATGTACGTGGGCATTATCATCAACCGAAGCTTGGCAGATACGACCGATTCCGTAACCGGCCTGGGCGATATTCACGCCCTGGTCAACGCCATTGGCGAAATGCGTCGCGTGGCGCGCGAGGCAGGCTTTATTGCCATTAAGGTTGACGATATCGCCGAGGTCAATGCCCGCTTTGGATTCGATGCGGGCGACCGTGTGCTCGCCGAAAGCGCCGCCTGCCTTATGGAATGCTCACGCGGCAAGGGCCGCCTGTTCCGCTCAACGGGGCCGACATTCGTGGCGCTTTTCGACGACTTTGATCCCGAAGAGACCGACGCGATCGCAGACGAAATCGAACGGTTCCTGGGTTCTCCCGTGCTCATCGGCTCGCTTGAATATCAGCCACCCATTCGTGTGGCGACGCTCCATCTGGACAGCGTTGACCGACAGCCCGTTTCCATTTTGAACGAGCTCAAAGCGTTGCTTGGGAAAGCCGTGCAGGTGCCAGGTACCAAACTGGATTAGCGCCGCGCCCGCGCCGCCCCCCCATCGTGCGATAATCCTCTGCAGAAGTCACCAAAAGCAGAGGGAGTTTGTGATGAAGGTTCTTTTGGTCAATGGCAGTCCCAAGGCAAACGGCAACACCGCCCGCGCACTCGCCGAGGTCGCCGAGCAACTTAATGCAGAAGGCATTGATACCGAGGTGTTTCAGCTGGGCGCCAAGCCCATTCGCGACTGCATCGGCTGCGGTCAGTGCGGCAAGCTTGGCGGTCGCTGCACCTTTGACGATGACGTGGTGAACGAGCTCATCGCTGCCGCCGAGCAGGCAGACGGCTTTGTCTTTGGCTCGCCCGTCTACTATGCGCATCCCAGCGGACGCATCCTCTCGGCTCTCGACCGCGCATTCTATGCCGGCGGGCATGCCTTTGAGCACAAACCCGGCGCCGCGGTCGCCGTCGCCCGTCGCGGCGGCACGTCGACCACCTTCGATGTGCTCAACAAGTACTTCACCATTAAGCAGATGCCCGTAGTTGCTTCCACCTACTGGAACAACGTGTTTGGCGCCATGCCGGGTGAAGCTGCCCAGGACGCTGAAGGCCTGGCCACCATGCGCAACATCGGCAAGAACATGGCCTGGCTCCTGCATTGTATCGAGGCAGGACAGGCCGCCGGCATCGAAGCCCCCGAAGCCGATCGCGAGCGCACCAACTTCATCAGGTAGAACGGCGGAACATACTATGAACGTGCAAATCTTCGGCACCAAGAAGTCCTTCGATACCAAGAAGGCACAGCGTTATTTTAAAGAGCGCCGCATTAAGGTGCAGTTTATCGACCTTAAGGAAAAGGAGATGAGCAAGGGCGAGCTCACGAGCGTGATGCAGGCGGTCGGCGGTATCGACAAGCTGCTCAACCCCAAAGCCAAGGACGAGGAGACGCTCGCGCTCATTCAGCACCTCACCCCTAGCCAGCGCTTCGACAAGCTGCTCGAGAACCAGCAGGTTCTAGCCGAGCCCATCGTGCGCAACGGCAAAAAGGCCACCGTCGGTTATTGCCCCGATGTATGGGGAGCCTGGGAGTAGCTTGTGTTATTTGCCGGCGCGTGGGTATAAGAGCAGGCGTTTGGCATAAGATTCAACTGTAAGCCATGTCTAACAAAGGAGGGCACATGCCCAACAAACCCGTGAAGATCATCATGCTTACCGGATACCTCGGTGCCGGCAAGACCACGCTGCTCAACCACATCCTCGCTAACGACGGCGGCATCCGCGCCGCCGTGATCGTCAACGATATCGGCGAGATCAACGTCGACGCCAGCCTCATCGCCGACGGCGGCCTTTCCGAGACCGATGACCTCATCCCGCTCACCAACGGCTGCATCTGCTGCACGCTTTCGGACGACCTGGCCAACCAGCTGCAGGGCATCGCCGATTCGGGCAACTTCGATTACATCATCATCGAGGCCTCGGGCATTTGCGAGCCCATCCCCATCGCCTACACCATCTCGAGCTTCTGCGACGAGGCCAAGGTGGGCGGCGAGCCCAAGCTCGCGCTCGACAACATCGTGGCCGTGGTCGACTGTGCCCGCATGTACGACGAGTTCAACGGCGGTCGCGACCTGCTGGCTGAGGATATCGACGAGGACGACATCGAAAGCCTGCTCATCCAGCAGATCGAGTTCTGCTCCACGCTGATCCTCAACAAGACCGATACCGTGACGCCCGAGCAGATCGCCGAGCTCAAGGCCATCGTGCGCAGCCTGCAGAAGGACGCCGTGATCGTCGAGGCCCAAAACGGCGAGGTCCCCATGGAGGAGCTGCTCGATACCGACCGCTTCGACTTTATGCGCGCCTACAACTCCGCCGCCTGGATCGAGGCCATGGAGCATCCCGAGGAGCACGACGACCCCGAGGTGCTCGAGTACGACATCGAGACCTTTGTGTACTCGCGCCGCAAGCCGTTTGACCTGCAGAAGTTCACCGATTTTGTTGAGCAGGAGTGGCCCGACGAGATCATCCGCGTCAAGGGCCCGCTGTGGCAGACCGGCAATCCGGACATGTGCTACATGTTCGAGCAGGCCGGCCACCAGATGCGCCTGATGGAGAACGGCCTGTTCGTTGACTCGGCGCCCGAGGGCGAGAAGCAGAAGATTATCGACGAGAACCCCGAGATCATGCAGATTTGGGACGACGAGACGGGCGACCGCATGACGAGCCTGTGCATCATCGGCCGTCACATGGACAAGGATGCGCTCATCGCCTCCCTCGATGCCTGCCTGACCGACTGGCACCGCGCTTAGGTTTATCCAAGCGGGCATTTTTCCGCCTACGTAACCGCCAAACCACCACGAAGGTGTCCCCTTCGTGGTGGTTTTTCATTCCGATCCAAGGAGATCCATGTTCAACATTGTGCTGTATGCGCCCGAGATTCCGGCCAATACGGGCAATATCGGCCGTACCTGCGTGATTACCGGTACCCGCCTGCATCTGGTGGAGCCACTGGGCTTTTCGCTCGACGACAAGACGGTACGTCGCGCCGGTCTGGGCTACTGGCAAAACTTGGACGTGACGACCTATGCCAGCTGGGAGGATTTCCTTGCGCGCAACGACCTCTCCCCCGCCGACGAGCGCCTGCATCTGCTGACCAAAAAGGCGCGCCGCACCTATGCGCAAAGCACCTACCGCGACGGCGACTACTTAGTCTTTGGCAGCGAGAGCTCGGGCATTCCCGAGCCGCTGCTTGCCGCGGCGCCTGAGCGTTGCGAGCGCATCCCCATGCTGCGCGATTGTGACTCACTCGATAACGCCGAGGCTTGGGAAGCTCACGAGGAATCGCTGGGGCATACCGAGGACAGCCACGAGGCCATCCTTCAGCAGGACATCTGCGGCAACTTCGTCAACCCGGACGACTACCGCATCAGCGCACTCAACCTCTCCAACAGCGCCGCCATCGTCCTCTACGAAGCCCTGCGCCAAACAGGCTTTGCCGGCATGTAGCAAACCAGCCATTTGGGGACGGGGTAGAAATGGCAGATTTTTAAACCCTCTAACCCTTGACAAATTGGTTTTGGCATCAATGCGACAAAGGGACTGTTCATTTGTCACATTGATGCTCTGAATAACGAACCATTGCTTTTAATCAGAATTAACTAGAATAAAATGAAGTTAAACGGCGGTGTGAAAGGAGAGCCTTGTGAAATATCTCGAGAACCCGTTTACCCCCAGTTTTGGTGAGGTTCCTGCCCATCTCGCTGGCAGACAACAGATTATTCGGGATTTGGACCGTGCCTTCTTGAGCCAGCGTAGGCGCCCAGAATTGACCTCGATCTTCTCAGGCGCGCGTGGAACCGGTAAAACCGCTCTCATGTCGTCGCTCGCGACGAGGGCGGAATCCCACGGCTGGATAGCCGTAAAGGCGACCGCGCTCCCGGGAATGCTTGAGGAAATCGAGTTCGGGGCGAAACGTGCCGCAGGTCATCTCATCGACCCGTCTCACAACTTCGAAGTCACCGGTCTCGGAATTGCACCGCTCGGCAGCATCGAGGTCAATCGCGTTCACGATGCCTCAACCTGGCGTTATCGCATGAGCGACATCATCGACCAGCTCAACGAGGCGGGCACCGGTCTGCTCGTCACGGTTGACGAGGTGGACCCGACACTCGACGAGATGATTCAGCTCGCAGCGACGTATCAGCACTTTGTGACCGATGGGAAACGCGTCGCCCTGCTCATGGCGGGACTTCCCAATAACGTCTCGACGTTGCTGAACCACAAGACGGTCTCGTTCCTTCGCCGTGCCCAACAATATCATCTGGGTCGCATTGCCGACTATGACGTACGCGAGGCCTTGATTCGCACAATCCAAGAAAACGATCGCCTGGCAGATACTGAGGGAATCGATAGAGCCGTTCGCTCGATCTCTGGTTTTCCCTTCCTATTGCAACTCGTAGGCTACCGTGCCTGGGATCTCACAAGCGATTCGAAGGAAATCTCGTCACGCGACTTTGACCTGGGAATCAAAATCGCGCGCGACGAGATGGACGACCGAATCCTCGCGGCAACCTATCGGGAACTCACTGCAGAGGACAAGCGATTCCTCATCGCCATGCTCGATGACGAGGAAGAATCCACCACCGCTGACCTTGTCGAGCGCCTTAAGCGTTCGCCGCAGCAGGTCTCCCGCTACCGACGTCGCATGATAGATGCCGGCATCATCGGGGAACGAGGACGGGGGCTCGTCGCATTTGAATTGCCATTCTTCCGCGACTATCTCGCGGCTCAATGCGTGAAATAGGCATCAATGAGGCAAAGGGGCCGTCCCTTTGTCGCATTGTCTATAGGTAGCGGCCGGTAATGCTCTTGGAGCAGGCAGCGATGTCGCCCGGCGTGCCGGCGCAGACGATTTGCCCGCCCGCGTCGCCACCGCCCGGGCCCATGTCGATCACGTAATCGGCGTTACGGATAAGGTCGAGGTCATGCTCGATCACGACAACTGTGGCGCCCTTGGCAACGAGGCCGTCAAACACGCTCAGCAGTACCTGAACATCGAGCGGATGCAGGCCAATCGTGGGCTCATCGAACACGAATACGGCATCATCCTGCACGCGGCTCATCTCGCTCGCGAGCTTAAGGCGCTGTGCCTCACCGCCCGAAAGCGCCGGCGTGGGCTCGCCAAGCGTGAGATAACCCAGGCCCAGGTCGTGCAAGGTCTGCAAACGCGTCTGAACCTTCTTGAGTCCCACCGTGGCGTCGAGCGCCTCATCCACACTCATATCCATGAGCTGCGGCAACGTAAGCAGGCTCCCGTCCTTGCCCTCGCGATGGATATGCGAGGCGGCCTCGGCGTAGCGCGAACCGCGACATGCCGGGCAGACGATCTCGACATCGGGCAAAAACTGCACGTCGAGCGATATAGAGCCCGTGCCATCGCACGTAGGGCAGCGCAAGGCGCCGGTGTTGTAGCTAAAGGCGCCCGCCTTGTAGCCGGCTGCCTTAGCCTCGGACGTACGGGCGAAGGCGCGGCGCAGCTCATCATGGATGTCGGCATAGGTCGCCACCGTCGAGCGCACGTTGGCGCCGATAGGTGTAGCGTCAATCAGGTTTGCGCGTGCGATACCCTCGGCGTCGACCCAGCGCACATGGCTTGGCAGGCGCTCGCCAGTTGCCCGAGCCTTGAGCGCCGGGATGAGCGTCTCGAGCACCAACGTCGTCTTGCCCGAGCCCGAAACGCCCGTCACCGCAACGAGACGGCCGCGCGGGATATCGACTTCGAGCGGTTTAACGGTGTGGATAGCATTGGTCGCCATACGGATATGGCCCTGGTCGAACATTTCGTCGTCAGTCACCTGTGGGCGCAAGCGCTTAGGCTCGGCGCGTAAAAACGGGGCGATGCGGCTGCTTTGCGATTGTTCGACCTCGTCTACCGTACCAGCGGCGATCACATTGCCGCCGCCTGCTCCGGCAACGGGGCCCATCTCGACCAGATAGTCGGCTTCCACTAGTACGCGCGTATCGTGGTCGACAACAACCACGGTGTTGCCGTCATCCACCAGATCGCGCATTACGCCCACCAAGCCGTCGACATTGGCAGGATGCAAGCCGATCGAGGGCTCGTCCAGCACATAGAGCACGCCTGTCGATCGGTTGCGCACCACGCGGGCGAGCTGCACGCGCTGGCGCTCACCCGTGGAGAGCGTGGCACCGGCGCGGTCGAGTGAAAGGTAATCGAGACCCAGGTCGACCAGACGACGGGCCGCGCTCAAAAACGAATCGCAGATATCCGTCGCCATGGGCCGCATCTCGGCCGGCAAGGATGCGGGCACCCCGCGCACCCACTCAACCGCATCGCCAAGCGTCATGGCCGCCGCCTGTGCCAGATTGATACCGCGCACCTGGGGCTGGCGCGCAGCCTCGGAAAGACGCGTGCCACCACAGTCACGGCATGGCCCCTCGCGCAAAAAGCGTGCAACGCGTTTGAGGCCCTTATCGTCCTTGACCTTGGCGAGCGCATTCTCAACGGTATAGACGGCGTTGTAATAGGTAAAGTCGAGCGGCGTGGCGCCCTCCCCGTTTTTGGGAACGTAGAGAATGTGCTTCTTAACCGCCGGACCGTGGAACACGATGTCACGCTCTTGAGGCGTGAGCTGGTTAAACGGCACGTCGGTACGCACGCCCATCTCGCCTGCCACCTGCTTCATCAGATCCCACATGAGCGTGCCCCAGGGAAGCACCGCGCCCTCGTTGATGGTCTTTGACTCGTCGGGCACCAGGCTCGCTTCGTCCACCTCGCGCATGACACCGGTGCCGCCGCAGGTGGGGCATGCACCGCCGCTGTTAAAGGCAAGCTCCTCGGCACTCGGCGCGTAGAACTCGCGGCCGCATGTCGGACACGTGAGCGACAGGCCAGCCGCTACGTTGAGGCTTGGCTCCACACGCGCCCCGCAATGCGGGCACACGTGATGGGCGCAACGGCTAAAGAGCAGACGCAGGCTGTTGTTGAGCTCGGTCATGGTACCAAAGGTCGAACGCACGCCCGGCACGCTGGGGCGCTGATGCAATGCGAGCGCCGCCGGCACGTGCAGCACCTCGTCCACCTGGGCGTGTTCGGCCTGCGTCAGGCGACGTCGAGTATAGGTGCTGAGTGCTTCCAAGTAGCGACGCGAGCCCTCGGCATAAAGAACCCCCAGCGCCAGCGAACTCTTGCCCGAACCCGATACGCCGGCAATGCCCACGAGCTTTCCCAGCGGAATATCGATATCGATGTCCTTGAGGTTATGGACGCGCGCACCGCGCACCTCGATAGCCTGCGGGCCCATCTTCTGTTCCGTCACCTTTATCACCCTACTCATGCCATAAAACGCGGTCGCGAATGTACGCGCCCAGCATGGGCACGGTAAACCGGACGAGGCCGTATCCGGCAGCCCCGATGACGCGCTCGCGAATCAGGCTTGCGCGATATTTACTCGCCCAGCTCTGGGTGCGATCGCAGCGCTCAATGACATCCGCCATGCGCGTCGGTTTGCCCTCGTCAACCGCCATGGCCTCGATAAAGAGGCGCTGTGGACTGCGCAGCCCGTAATACAGGGGCGCGTCGACCGCTTCGTAGAACTCGGAGACGGCATCCGCATGGCCATCCTCGACATCGCGCCTTTCGATGACCTGCGAGCCACGCCGGACGGCAGAGCGCCACATGTAATATCCCACCAGCTGAACCATATAGGGATGCCCCATGCTCTTGCGCGCCGCAAGGTCCGCCGTCCCCGCGTCCACGTAAAGACCAGCGTCCTTGACCGTCTGGATATACGAATCGCGCACCTTGGGCAAGGATATCGCCCCCAACGTACGCTGCTGGGCACGCCGTAAAAACGTTACGCTCGGCTCTTCGAGCAGATCGTCAACCATACTGGGTAAGCCGGCGAACACCAGCGCAAGGCCGCGCTGCTCGCTATCGGGCAAGCCCGTAGCATCCTGGTCTCCGAGCACCTGCTGATAGAGAACGGCAAGAGCCGCCAGTTCCTCGATAGACGCCGATTGCGCCTCGTCAATCGCAAACAGTATGCCCTTGCCTGGACCGAGCTTCTTGAGGCGCTCGTTGACCAGCCCTCGCAACGTTTCGCCCTTTGCCCGCGCCGCCTCGACCGACATCCGGCCAAACGACGGACCGAACTCCATTGACGTCACAACGGGCTTATTCGAGCGAAGCGCGTCGGCCAAGCGGTCGCATAAGCCAAGCGAGGCGGAATCGGAGACAACCGCCCATCCGTGCTCATTGGCTAGACGTTGCAGCTCCCGCAGGAGAACCGTCTTGCCACAGCCGCGGTTTCCCGTAATGAGCATGAGCCTACCCGGCGCTCCGGCGCCGTTATCGAGTCCTTCCTCGAAATCTTCGATGACCGACTCGCGGCCGATGAGTATCGGAGGCCGCTTGCCAGCCGTGGGCTTAAAGGGATTTGGATTCATGTCGGCCTCCTCGGATTGGCAAACCCCGGTAATAGTTATACCAACTTGTACCGAGTTATACCAATAGCATATGACAAAGGGGCTGTCCCTTTGTTACATGTGGCCGAAAAACTCCGCGTCTGCTGCTCGCCAGGGGCGAAAGGTGGCGGGATCGACCTTTACGTGCGCTGCGGCGGGGACGTCGCACCATTTGACCGTGTAACCGGCGCCGTGAGAGCAAAAGACCGAATCGGGCGTGTTGGGCAGATCGGCCTCTGGCTCATAGGCGGCAGTCTCGATGACGCGCTCGGCATCATGACAAGCCGCATAGCCGGCGAACTCCAGGTACAGATGTCCGCGACCGCTCGTGTAGGCAGCCACCTCCAGCGCATAATCCTGCACTTCGGATGCCGGCACGCGACCCACAAGCTTCGCCCGGTCCCCCGCCATCGCCGGCGGCTCGTACTCGGCACCCATGCGCGTGGCATCCGAGAGCGCCCGGCCCACGCACTCCCCCGGCACCTCGAGCTCAAAGTGGTACCACGGCTCCAACAGCACCGCCGCGCCGGCCTCACGCGCCTGCATGAGCCCCTGGCGAATCGCGCGGTACGTGGCCTGGCGAAAGTCGCCGCCCTCGGTGTGTTTGGCATGCGCACGGCCGCCCGTGAGCGTAATGCGCACATCGGCGATGGGCGAGCCGGTCAGCACACCCAGGTGATCGCGCTCCATGGCGTTGGTGAGCGCCAGACGTTGCCAGTTAAGATCGAGCTCGTCGGTCGAGGTCACGGTGCCAAACTGCACGCCCGAACCCGCTGGCAACGGCTCCAGACGCAGATGCACCTCGGCATAGTGGCGCAGTGGCTCAAAGTGGCCCACGCCCTCGACCGGCTGCGAAATGGTCTCCTTATAGAGGATGCCGCCGG
>USGN01000005.1 GCA_900554255.1 uncultured Collinsella sp.
CGGCGCAACCCGGCTCATGGGTATGTGTGCAATCGCCAAACCGGCACGCGCGCGATGCCTCGACAATCTCGGGGAAGGCGCGCGCCAGACCCCGCTCGTGACCCACGAGCGGTAGGCTGCGCAGGCCCGGGGCATCGGCGATCACACCGGCGTCGCCCGGCAGCGTCACCATCACGCGCGCGACGGTAGTGTGACGGCCCTGGTCGTCGCGTTCGCGCACACCGCCGGTCGCCAACGTATCGTGGCCCAGCAGTGCATTGAGCAGCGTCGACTTGCCGGCACCCGACTCGCCCAGAATCATGGCGCAGCTCCCGGCAGGCACGCAGGCACGGACCTCGTCTAGGCCGCGGCCCTCGGCAGAGGACGTCACGATCACGCGCACGTCCGGACCCACCAGGCGGCGCACGCGGTCCAGATCGCGCTCGAGCTCCTCGGCATCGCAGCGGTCAGCTTTGGTGAGCACCACCACCGGCTCGGCATCGCAGTCGAGCGCCAACACCAGCGAGCGCGCCACGCGGTCGAGCAGCACCTCACCGGCACCGAGCGCCTGCACGATTAGCACGCTATCCACGTTGGAGCAGAGCACCTGGCGCTCTCCGCGGGCACGGCCGCGCCAACGCTCAAAGCTCGTACGGCGCGGCAGCACGCACTCAATCACGCCCATATCGTGCCCGGGAGCGCGGCGCACCGCCACACGGTCGCCCACGGCAGGCAGCAGGACCTCGTCCTCGCCGCGCGACTTGGCAAACCCCACGGCATGCTCGGCGCGGAAGGTATCGTTGGCAGTCGCCACCAGCGGAAACCCGCGATCCAAGCGCACCACGGCGCCAAGCTGCATCTGCTCGGGCTCCTCGGCATGTGCGCAGAAATCATCAAAGGCAGTCTGCTGGGCTTCATCGACCGGCAGGTCATCAAACGCCGGAACATCCTGCAGCGCATCGAGCCCCGGTACGCTCGCCAACAACTCCTCGGCAGACACGGGCGCTTCGGTCGCGAGCTTCCGACGACGGTCACGCTTAGCCCGCGCCCCCGTCGTCTTTTTCTTCGCTTTAGCCTTAGCCTTGCCCACAAATGCCTCCCAGCAAAAAACCACACAACTGAGCAGGTATTTTAAATCAAAAAGAGCTGGCCGGGCAAAGCCCGACCAGCTCACAAACTTTCCCTCAGCCCTTTATCATCCGCGCGGGAGAAAAGCCAGCAAGGATACCGCAGGGCCCGCCCGCCGGGAGGGGTTTCCTAAGGGCACATCCCGCAGCCGCAAAGCGGCGAGGACGTGCCCGTGGAAACCCCGCAGGCGGTCGGGCCCGGACAGGAACATTACTCTTTCTCGACCGCGCGCATGATCGCCTTGTAGATCTCCATCAACGGGATGATCAGGAAGGCCAGACCCAGCGCGGCAAGAACGCCCTTGAGTTCAAGCGTCACAGGGCCGAAGAACATCTCGGCAAGCGTCGGCTGCACGGTCACGATCACCGTCAGCACCAGTGCCAGCGCGGCAGAAGCCCACAGCCACTTGTTCTGCTTCTTCATGGTGAACAGCGACGCACGACGGCTGCGCATATTGAAGCAGTGGAAAATCTCGACCATGTTGAGTGTGATGAACGCCATCATCACGCCTTCCTCGTCGGCATTGCCGGCGATCATATCGGCGATGTGGATGTAGCCCATGTCAAAGTACACGCCCACAAAGAAGCTCGCCAGCACCAGCACGGTGATGATCAGGCCCTGGACCACGCAGTCCAGACCCATATGTCCGGCAAAGACGCCGTCCTTGGCGTTGCGCGGCTTGCGCTTCATGATGTCGCCCTCGGCGTCCTCCATGCCCAGCGCGAGCGCGGGGAAGCAGTCGGTGACCAGGTTCACCCACAGCAGCTGCACCGGCTGAAAGATGGTAAAGCCGATGAGCGTGGCGATGAATACCGAGAAGACCTCGGCAAGGTTGGCCGAAAGCAGGAACTGGATGACCTTGCGGATGTTGTCGTAGATGCGACGGCCCTCTTCGCAGGCACCGATGATGGTGGCGAAGTTGTCGTCGGCGAGCACCATGTCGGCAACGTTCTTGGTGACGTCGGTACCGGTGATGCCCATGCCCACGCCGATGTCGGCACGCTTGATGGACGGGGCGTCGTTGACGCCGTCGCCCGTCATGGCCACGATCTGGTCGCGCGACTTCCAAGCCTCGACGATGCGGGTCTTATGCTCGGGCTGAACGCGGGCGTACACGCCGTAGTCCTCGATGTGCGCGTCGAGCTCCTCGTCGCTCATGCGATCGAGGTCGGCACCGGTGATGGCATGGCTGCGATCGGTGACGATGCCCAGCTGCTTGGCGATGGCCACGGCGGTGTCGATGTGGTCGCCCGTGATCATGACGGTGCGAATACCGGCATCGTGGGCCTCGCGGATGGCGTCGGCGACCTCGGGGCGGACAGGGTCAATCATGCCGGACAGGCCGCAGAAGACCAGGTCATGCTCGAGCGCAGCGGGGCTGCAGTCGCTCGGGACCTCGGTGTAGGTGCGGCTTGCCAGCGCCAGCACGCGCAGGGCCTCGTCGGCCATGGCCTTGTTGGCGGCCACGAGCTCGGCGCGACGCTCCTCGGTCAGCGGAACGACCTTATCACCCTCGTAGATATGGGTGCACAGGCCGATCACCACGTCGGGCGCGCCCTTGGTGTACTGCTCATACTCGCCGTCCAGGGTCTCGACGACCACGGACATCATCTTGCGGCCCGAGTCGAACGGGGCCTCGCCCACGCGCGGGTGCTCGGCAGTCAAACCAGTAAGACCAGCCTTGCCGGCATCGTTGACAAGTGCGCACTCGGTCGGCTCGCCCACGGCCTCGCCCAGCTCCTCGTCCCACTGGGCATCGGAGCACAGAGCCATGCCGGCCAGGAACTTCTCCTTAGGCGCGGCGAGCTCGTGCTTGACGACGGTCATCTTGTTTTGGGTAAGGGTACCGGTCTTGTCGGAGCAGATGGTCTGCGTGCAGCCAAGGGTCTCGACGGCAGAGAGCTTGCGGATAATCGCCTGGCGCTTGGCCATTTTGGTCACGCCGAGCGAAAGCACGATAGTCACGACGGCAACCAGACCCTCAGGGATGGCGGCGACGGCAAGCGAGACGGCGACCATAAAGGTATCGAGCAGGGCGGTCGGGTCGGTAAGAACGTTGCCCACGCCGTGACGGATGATGTCGACGCCAAAGATGACGACGCAGATGACGATAACCATGATGGTAAGGATGCGGCTGAGCTCGGCAAGCTTCACCTGCAGCGGCGTGAGCTCTTCCTTGGCCTCGGCCAGGGCGCCGGCGATCTTGCCCATCTCGGTGTTCATACCGGTGCCGACCACGACGGCGCGACCGCGGCCGTATACCACGGTGGAACCCATGTAGCACATGTTCTTGCGGTCGCCGAGCGGCACGTCGTCGGTGCCGGCGGCGAGCTCAATGACGTTGGCATGCTTCTCGACGGGCACGGACTCGCCGGTAAGGGCGGCCTCCTCGATCTTCATCGTGGCGCTCTCGAGCACACGGCAGTCGGCCGGGACGGAGTCGCCCGCCTCGAGCATGATCACATCGCCGGGCACGAGCTCGGCGCTCGGCAGGTGCACGAGCTTGCCGTCGCGCAGCACCTTGGACTGCGCCGCGCTCATCTCCTGCAGGGCCTCGAGGGCCTCCTCGCTTTTAGCCTCCTGGACCACGCCCAGCACCGAGTTGACGATAACGACGAACATGATAATGGCGACGTCGGCAAAATCGGGCTCGCCCTTGACCATGCCCGTAAGTGCGCTGATAACGGCGGCAACGATCAGCATGATGACCATAGGGTCTGCCATCTGCTCAAAGAAACGCTTCCACAGCGGCGTCTTCTCGGCTTCCTCGAGCTTGTTAGGGCCTGTCTTGGCGAGGCGCGACGACGCCTCGCCGTTGCTCAGGCCGAGATTCTCATCGACGCCTTGGTCGCTGAGCACCTCCGCCGCGGCGGACAGGTATTCCTTTTGCATATAGAGTCCCCTCCTGGGATTCGGGCCACTCAGCAGATTGATGCCCGATCATAATTCCCAGGAGAAGGGCAAGGGCTCATCAAGGCTGCCGTGCTGAGCGGCAGTTGATAGTGGAGCTATGGTACCCCAAAGCGACGCGTCTAGCCAAAACATTCCAATTGGAAACACGGCTCGAGTGCAACGATGCAGACCGTGTGATGCTCAATATTGATAAAACGTTTTTTCTTCGGCGCATCATCGAACTAAAATATCGCCCAGATAGCAGCGGTTAGAACGGTTGGTAAAGTTTTTGCATATACCGTTTTTCCGCAAAAAATGAACTTCTAATTCGGCATACGGTCGATTTTTTGAGGTATTCGGTCGGCATTTCGTTATAATCATCTCAGTTTTATTTCTTATGGTTTATCTATCAGCGCAAGACGATGTCAGATGGAGGTCTGAATGTACAAGCGCACCAAGATTGTATGCACCATGGGTCCCGCCTGCGATAGCGACGAGACCATCCGCGAGATGATCAAGGCGGGCATGAACGTCGCCCGTTTTAACTTCTCGCACGGATCCTACGACGAGCACCACGGTCGCATCGAGCGCGTCCGTCGTATTTCCAAGGAGCTCGGTCTGCCCGTCGGCATCCTGCTCGACACCAAGGGCCCCGAGGTCCGCACCGGCCTTTTGGTCGATGGCAAGAAGGTTGCCGTCAAGACCGGCGACAAGATCGTCGTCACCGCTCAGCCCACGTCCGAGGATTTCCACGGCACCGCTGAGCACATCTCCCTCGACTACCTGGCTCTGCCCTCCGAGGTCGAGAAGGGCTCCCTCATCCTGATCGATGACGGCCTGGTTGCCCTCGAGGTCGAGTCCGTCGACGGCCAGGACATGACCTGCGTCGTTAAGAACGACGGCCTGATCGGCGAGCGCAAGGGCGTCAACATGCCCAACGTCAACATCTCGCTGCCCGCCATCACCGAGCGCGATCGTCAGGACATCCTCTTTGGCCTGACCGAGAACATCGACTACATCGCCGCTTCCTTCATCCGTGACGGCGAGTCCGTCCGCGGCATCCGCGAGCTTTGCCGCGAGAACGGCGGCGAGCACGTGACGATCTTCCCGAAGATCGAGTGCGCCCTGGGCGTCGAGAACTTCGACGAGATCCTCGAGGCTTCCGACGGCATCATGGTCGCCCGTGGCGACCTGGGCATCGAGATCAAGCCCGAGCTCGTTCCGCACATCCAGAAGGAGATCATCGCTAAGTGCAACGCGGCCTACAAGCCCGTTATCACCGCTACGCAGATGCTCGACTCCATGCAGCAGAACCCGCGCCCGACGCGCGCCGAGGTTGCCGACGTTGCTAACGCCATTTACGACGGCACCGACGCCGTTATGCTTTCCGGCGAGTCCGCTGCCGGCAAGTACCCGGTCGAGGCCGTCAAGATGCAGGCCAGCATCGCTCTCGAGACCGAGAAGTACCTCCCGGCCCACGCTCCGCTCGAGGTTCCGGCCGATGCTCACGGCACCCGCGTCGTCAACAACGTTGTGGGTATGTCCGCTGTGAACATGGCTACCACCGTTGGCGCCAAGTGCATCACCGTGCCGACGACCACCGGTCGTACCGCTCGCCTGATCTCGCACTTCCGTCCCAACATGCCGATCTGCGCGTTCTCCCGCCACGAGTGGGCCGTCCAGCAGATGATCATGTACTGGGGCGTTATCCCGCACCAGGCCGAGATTACCCAGGGCACCGTCAACGGCACGATCGTCAAGGCGATCGAGACCGCTAAGGAGCTCGGCTACGTCGAGGCCGGCGACCTGACCGTCGCTACCGCCGGCGATCCCCGCATGAGCGTCCAGCTCGAGGACAAGGTCTCCTCGACCAACGTCGCTTACGTCGCTCAGGTGCGCTAAGTCGTACTTGCAAGCAGGTTTGCATTGCAAAGGGCCCGGAAGGCAAAGCCTTCCGGGCCCTTTTTCTATGCCAATGCCGGCACACGGCAAAACACACACTCATTTCTTTACCAAAAGCGCGAAATCCACCCTTCGAGGCCCAATAAATATAGTCCCAAGCGATAAAAGTGTTCGCCCGGTGGCAAACCCGCACCTTGACCGACGCTGCTAAATCGTTTTAGCAAGAGTCAGATCGACCTGGTTTTCGGAAGTGCGGGGAAAAATTGCTTACCCCCGAGCACAAGCCCTTTTATTTCAACAAAACCCCTGATAAAGTTGGCTCAAATACCGCTTGTGCTTTGCCTGTTTGTCTTTTTCCCCGCACTTCCGAAACCGATAGCCTTTCTAGCCCAAACAACGCTCGAACGATCGGATTGCCATGTCATTTCTCGCTTGCGGACCCACAGCTTTTCAGTACTATCGCATCCCGCCCCAGATACTAGGACTCTATCCGGCAATCCTGCCGCCCGACCATGACCATCGCTTGGTGCATTACTCAAAACAACCAGTATTTAAAGACTTGCTCGGCACACCAGTTTGGAGATTCGTGGGCGAAAGAAAACAGCGCGCGAACGGAAAGCTATTTCATAGCCGTCTGCTAACCCAAGAGCCGCCTCCTGGGTCGTTTAGGCAGACTGAACATGGGTTTGATGTCACGTCGCCTGAGTTTACGCTACTCAACCTTGCTACGCAGGTCTCGCGCAACCAGTTACTCATGGCTTGCTACGAGATGTGCGGCTCCTTTGCAGTGTTCACGCCTTGTAAACGGGCGCAGCAGCAGCTCGATGAAGCAATTTCGCTTAAGCTCATTCCGCCCGACTGTGGTTGGAAACGCGTTGTCGACACCAAGGGCAATGACACCAACCTGTGGAAGCGCCCACCGCTCCTCAGCGCAGCGGATATCGCCGCGTTCGCCAAGCAGGCCGCAGGCCTGCGCGGCGTTAAACAACTGCGCTGGGCAGCCGAGCACATGACGGGGCAGACCGCCTCACCCTTCGAAGTACAGACCTCCATGCTTGTCTCGCTCCCCCGCGACGAGGGCGGCATGGGCATCAACATCGCAAACAACGTGCGCATCCCACTCAGCGACGCCGCACGCTCACTGTATGACAAAACCTGCTGCTACGCCGATATCCTCATAGAGAGCAACATCGACAGCATGGGCGTCATTTTGGAATGCCAAGGCCGCTCCGCCCATGACAGCGAAGCCGCAAGTCTCTCCGATGCCGAGCGCACCACCGCCCTCACAAGCATGGGCTATGACGTTATCCAGATAACCTATGAGCAAATCAAGGACACGAAGAGCTTTAACAACATCGCCGAGCTCATTCATAAAAAGGCGGGGCTCCCCTACATCCCAAAGACCGATCAGGAACGCACCGCCGCAGAAACCCTGCGACGGGAGCTGTTGGTCAATTGGGATGAACTGTTCTCCGTTAAGCCGGCCGGCTAGCAGCTAGCGATCAGAGGGACTGCGGGAACGTCAGAAGCGGCAACGCGAGCCGCAAAGCCCGCTTCGGTCAGCTCGATGACCTCGGTAAACGTTGCGTCAAAGAATTTCTCGGTCAGCAGGCGGTACGGCGGATGATCGGGCTCGCCGGGGTTTTCGCGCACGATCTCGTGCATGACGCCAATGGTCTTGAGTACATACTCCTTATGGATGGGATACTGCCCAAAACGCGTCGCCGCAGTATACAGGCGATCGGTCGCGCGCGGAATCGAAACAATGCCGAGCGTTTTGCCAAACCAGTCAAAGTCGCCTTGCTTTTTAATGCGAAATTCCTCGCACGGTTTGCCGCCGTGCGCCTCCAGGTACTGATTCACGCGCGTATTCCATACGGTATCGGCCACCAGATGTGACCAGACACCCAGTGTCAAATCGAGCAACGACTGCGCCACGTCCTCGGACGCAAGCGAGAACTCACGAGCGCCGGGACCGATAACCGGCTCAGCATCCCTATAGCGCTGGGGATAGTGCACGCGGTTCAATCGCTCGCGTTCCTCGATAATCGAGGTCGCCGCGGCCGGCGCACCGGTGGGCGAACTTTTAAGCAGCGGCGCCACATAGGTATCCCAGAACTCATGTTCACGAGGCTTAGGGATGGGCTCAGGCTTGGCAAAGTGCGTAATGCGGTACGGGATGGGATCGGCGATGCCAGGGACCATATAGCCCACGAAGATATCCGGAACCACGCAGCCAAACAAAAAGGCATTGCGGTCGCGAACGCTCTTGCCAAGCGCACCAGTGCGCTCTAGCAAACGCTCCGTCTGAGCGATATGAATGTTCCAGCTTGGCATAGCCACCCCCATAAAAAACCTGGATAACTATACCATCACGGCAAAGCCGCGCGGGCGGCTACGCACGCTCCACGCAGCAACTAGTCCGTAGCACCGCTTTCGGTTCCATACGACGGCGAAGGCACCTCGATCACATGGTGATATCGATCGATATAGATTGCACGGGCACCCAGGCGTCGCACCAAATCCTGGTGATGTGTGCTCATCAAGACCGTCTTACCCGCCGCGACGTAGGCCAGCAAGAAGTTGACCACGATGTCGCATGAATCCTCGTCGAGCCCATTGGTGGGCTCATCGAGCACGAGGATATCGGGGCTCATCGATACGACTGCCGCCAGCGCCACGCGCTTCTTTTGTCCGCCCGAAAGCTGATAGGGCGAGGCATCGACCAGGTCGGCAACTTGAAACAGTTCCATGGCATCGCGCACGCGGCGCTCGAGCTCGTCTACCGGCAGCCCCATCTGCGCGGGACCAAAAGCAACTTCCTCGCGCACCGTAGCGCAGAACAGCTGAGCATCGGCATTTTGAAACACAAAACCTACGCGCTGATGAAAACGCTGAGCGGCCGCGGAATCCTTTAGAAACGCCGCATCGATCACATGCCCGTCAAACAGGTATGCCCCTGCGTCCGCGAGTTCAAGGCCGTTAATAAGGCGCATGATCGTCGTCTTACCGCAGCCGTTGGGACCGAGCAGGGCAACGAGTTCACCACGGTCGACCTGCAGCGAAACGCCGTCGACCACCGTATGGCCCGCATAGGAAAACACCACGTCGCGCAGCTCGATGAGCGGCGCGACCTCGGGGCTGCCCGCATCGTTCGTGCCCGCTGCACTATTCATATCGACCGTCAAAACGTCGCCCTTCCCTAGTTGCATCAGCAGTCCGCCGCCCGCACTACAGCACGGCGCACAACACTGCCAGCAGCGCCACGCCGGCCGCATAGGCCGCATCGCGCCAGCCAAACCTGGCGCGCGCGGGAGCCGGATACGCACCGGCAAAGCCGCGGCAAAGCATAGCCTCGTCCATCGCGCGACTGCATTCCATCGCCTTGATAAACGTCATGCCCATGATACCCGCCAGCGAGTCGGTGCGCGAAAAACCCTCGGGCGCACGGCCAACGCTGCGCAGCATGACCGATTCGCACAGATCGTGCGCCGTGCGTCCCAGCACCTCGATGTGCTTGAGCGCCATATCAAACGTAAAGATAACTTCGTCGGGTAGATGCAGCATCTTGAGCGCCGCCGACATGCGGCTCCACGTGAGGGTCCACGAAACGCCCAGCACCAGCGACACATTAATGAAGGTCTTGAGCGCAATCTTGAGCATGGCGCCCGTAGCGGAAGCACCCAGCAGCAGGGCAGGCAGCGCCAAAACCACTGCGAGCCCCGCGGCGCCAAGCGCCGGCACAAAGGTCGCGCGCAGCCCGCGTATGGGACGCACGGCAACGAGCACCAGCGCAATGGCCGCCATCAACATGAGGTACAGCGGGCTTTGTGTCAGGCACACGCACAGGACGCAAACGAATATCCCCACCAGGCGCACCGGAGCCGAAACGCAAGAAAGGGCGCGGTCGACCATCGACCCGCCCTCGTGCGCGCCTCCACCCAGGCGAACCCGCTCAAGCAGGCTCGCCAGGTGCAGGACGTTCTTTTGCATCACGCGATGACGAGCGCCCGTGGGCTCGTATCGCTCCTCGGCCGCAAGCCAGCTAGGCAGCTCGACCATCGCCATGGGCTCCGCTTTCCTTGACCGTCAGCGAGATCAGACGGAATGCGATGGTGAGCACCGCCACGCCAATCACGCCGGACAGGATATACATGGCAGCCTGACCGGCAAAGCCGAGACCCTGCTCCTCGGAATAGGCCTGCAGGTAATCACCCGTAGGCAGAGCGTCGGCAAAGGTCGGGGTGTCGAGACCGACCGAAGCCTGCAGGCTGTCGTCGCCAGCCTCCTGAACGGCGGTCGCGGCGCCCTCGGCGTCCCACTCACCCCAGGCGTCACCCGTGGCCAGCAGGCCCAGCGGCGTGGCCACGACAAGCACGGCAACCAAGATGAGCGTGGGGACCAGCGAGGTCTTCTTTGCAGCAGCGCCCTCGGCAGCAAGCTGTCCATCGGCGGCTTCGGGGCCGACGATAACGCTCGGCGCCGTCTTCTTGATAAAGCCGTAGATCGCGGCAGTCGCCACGCCCTCGACCACGCCGGCTACCAACATATGCGGGATCATCATGGCCGGAATGGCAATGGACAGCGGGAAGGGGCAGTACAGCGGAGCGCCCGAAGCATTCGTGAAAAGCATCGGCTGAATACCAAACTCGATTGCCGCGCACAGGGCCGCCAGGCACAGGCCGACCCAGCCGCTTACGATGGCCGAAACCGAGGTGCCCCAGCTCTTGTCGTGCAAACGGCTGTTAAGCGCGCGGAACACGATGGCTGCGGCAAACGGCAACACGAAGGCCATGTTAAAGCAGTTAGCGCCAAAGGACAGGATGCCGCCGTCGCCAAACAGCAGCGCTTGCAGCGCCAGCGCGACCGAAACCGCGATAGCCGCGGCCTCGGGGCCCAGCAGCAGCGCGATGAGTGCGCCACCAACGGCGTGGCCAGTGGTGCCGCCGGGCAGCGGCACGTTGAACATCATAAGCAAGAAGGAAAATGCGGCGCAGATGCCCAGGAAAGCCATGTGCTCGCGATCGAGCGTGGCGCGCACCTTCTTGATACAGTGAGCCCAGACGGGCACCATCGCCACCGCCATGACGGCATCGGTCTGCGGGGACAGATAATTATCTGGAATGTGCATGTACGCCTCCCGGTTATCGGCGCACGGAATTGCAACGCCGCTTGAATCACCTTTCCAGTGTTACGTAATGTCAGATTCGTAACACGCCGCGAGCTATCATAGCAAAACGGCGCACTGCCGACAAAGCAGCACGCCGTTATGTAATGCGCGTGTCATATATGCAGGCTCAACGGTGCCTTATATCGAGCATAGCGGTCACGTAAGTCTCGGCGGCAACCACCGCTGACCCATACCCCAGCGCAAATCCTAGCCGCGGACCTCGCCGTTTACGCCCTTGCATACCTTGGTGACGATCTTCTGGTGCGCCTTCTCGACCTCTTCGCTGGTGAGCGTGTGGTCGTCGGAGCGATACGTAAGCGCGAAGGCCATGGACTTTTTGCCCACGCCCACGCGGACCGGATCGCGATAGACGTCGAACAGACGCACGCCCTCGAGCAGCTTGCCGCCGGCGCTGGTAATGCGGCGCTCAAGATCCTCGCAGGTCACGGAGTTATCGACCACGATAGCCAGATCGTGCTCAACAGCCGGATACTGCGAGAACTCGCGGTAGTTCTCCTGGTTGCGGGCGCCCTTGATCAGCTTGTCCAGGTCGAGCTCAAAGGCAACGACGACCTCGTCGATGCCCATGGCTTCGCGCGCCTCGGGGTGGATCTCGCCGACCCAGCCCAGCACGGTGCCGCCGGACAGAACCTCGGCCGCACGACCCGGATGCAAGAAGGCATAGCCCTCGCCCTCGACGGGACGGAAGCGAACCTTCTCGATGCGCAGCTGGGCAAGCAGCTCCTCAACGATGCCCTTGCCAAAGAAGAAACGCAGCTTGCGGTACTTCATGTTCCAAGACCGCTCGCTCCACTGGCCCGAGAGCACGCCCGCCACGGACTTGGTCTCCTTGGGCAGGCTGGCGTTCTCGCGACCGTGGAACAAGCTGCCGACCTCGTACAGATGCACGTTGGGCGTGCCGTGGGCCTCGTTGTAGGCCACAGACTGCAACAGGCCTGGCAACAGCGAGCGGCGCATCTCGGTCTGCTCGGCTACCAGCGGGTTCATGAGCACCACGGGGCAACCGCGACCCTCGGTGGACATACCGATCTTCTCCAGGTCGCCCGGGGCGGCAAAGCCAAAAGTCGTGGTCTCGTTGAGGCCGCAGGCGCGCAGGATCTCGCCGACCTTACGAGTGAGCTTCTGCTCGCGGGTCAGACCGCCGATGTGGTTCTTGGCAGCCGGAATGGTCGCCGTCACGCGGCCCATGCCCCATAGGCGCAAGACCTCCTCGATCAGGTCGATCTCACGCGGCAGGTCGGGACGGAAGCTCGGCGGCGTGACCATAAAGTCCTCGCCGTCGCGCTCGACGGTGCAGCCCAGGCGGGTGAGCGAGCGCTCGATAAAGTCAGGCTCGATGTCGGCGCCGCAGATGGCATGCACGCGGGCCAGGCGCAGCTTAATGCTGTCGATGGTCTTGGGCGCGGGGAACACGTCCACATAGCCGGGAGCAACCTCGCCGCCGGCGATCTCCTCGATCAGCGCGCAGGTAACGTTGGCGACATCCACGCAGCCGGTCTCGTCGACCTGGCGCTCAAAGCGAATGGAGGCGTCGGAGATCAGCGACAGATCGCGGCTGGTGTGCGAGGTGCGACCGGCGTTGAAGCAGGCGCTCTCGACCATCACGTCGACGGTGTCGTCCTCGATCTCGGAATCCATGCCGCCCATAACGCCGGCCAATGCCACGGGACGCTCGCCGTCGGTGATGAGGCCCATACCGGCGTCGAGCACGCGCTCCTCGCCGTCGAGCGTCGTGAACTTCTCGTCCTGCTGGGCGGCGCGAACCACCACACGACGGTGGCCATCGCGCTCGGCAAAGGTGTCCAGGTCAAAGGCGTGCAGCGGCTGACCGGTGAGCATCATCACATAGTTGGTGATGTCGACGATGTTGTTGTGCGGGCGCACGCCCAAGGCGTTAAGGCGCTTGACCATCCAGTCGGGCGACGGGCCGACCTTGACGTTGCGCACGATGCGGGCAACGTAGCGGTCGCACAGGCCCTCGTCGGCAATCTCGACCGAAAGCTCGTCGTCGGTCGCGCGGCCGGTCTCGGCCTTGATGGCGGGCAGCTCAACGTGGAAATCGCGGTCGAAGATGGCGCCGGTCTCGCGGGCCATGCCGATCATGGACAGACAATCGGGACGGTTGGGCGTGATCTCGCAGTCGAGCACGGTGTCGCTCGAGCCCACGTACTCGGCAAACGGCATACCGCAGGGCGTATCCTCGGGCAGGATCATGATGCCGGAGTGGTCGCCGCCCAAGCCGAGCTCGCGCGCGGAGCAGTTCATGCCCATGGACACGACGCCGCGAAGCTTGCTCTTCTTGATCTTGACGTCGCCGGGCAGGACAGCGCCAATCATT
Organism: uncultured Collinsella sp.; assembly: GCA_900554255.1. Lineage (GTDB taxonomy): Bacteria > Actinomycetota > Coriobacteriia > Coriobacteriales > Coriobacteriaceae > Collinsella. Next base: position 13,431 of record USGN01000005.1, read on the forward strand.
GCCGTGACGATGTGGTCGCCGGCCTCGAAGTTCTGCGCGCCGCAGACGATCTGCAGCGGAGCGGGATTGCCGTCGGCGTCGAGATTCTTGTCGCCCACATCGACCGAGCACACATACATGTGGTCGCTATCGGGGTGCGGGATCTTGGTGAGCACCTTGGCGGTCACCACGTGGTCGAAGGACTCGCCCACGGTGTCGATCGCCTCGACCTCGGTGCCGGTACGGATATATTCGTCCGAAAGGGTCTTGGGATCCTCCGGAATATCGATCATGGTCTTGAGCCAGTCGTAAGAAACGCGCATGTAGCTCTCCTAGTTCTTAATCTCCGCAAAGAGAGGAATATCAAATGAAGACGTTCGCCTTAGGGTTGTCCAGGTGCCCCAGGTTGGCGTGAAAGAGGAGCGACGCGTACTAAAGGTACGCGAGCGACGGTTTGAACGCCAAGATGGGGTGCCTGGGCAAGCCTAAAATTGGTTCAGGAAGCGCATATCGCCCGTCATCAGGGTTCGCAGGTCGGGCAGGTCGTAGCGCAGGGCCGCGACGCGCTCGGCGCCAATACCAAAGGCGAAGCCGGTGTACTTCTCGGGGTCGATGCCGCAGTTGATAAGGACGTTGGGGTCGACCATGCCGCAGCCCAGGATCTCGATCCAGCCGCTGTGCTTGCAGAAGTTGCAGCCCTTGCCGCCGCACACGTGGCAGCTCACGTCCACCTCGCAGGAAGGCTCGGTGAAGGGGAAGAAGTGCGGGCGATAGCGCGTCTTGCGGTCCTCGCCAAACATGCACTTAACAAAGTAGTCGAGCGTGCCCTTAAGGTCGCCAAAGGTGATGCCCTCGTCGACGACCAGGCCCTCGATCTGGTTGAACTGCGGCAGGTGGCAGGCGTCGGCCGTGTCGGGACGGTAGACGGTGCCCGGGCAGATCATGTAGATGGGCGGCTTTTGCGACTCCATGGTGTGGATCTGCACGCCCGAGGTCTGGGTGCGCAGCAGCACGTCGGACTCGCCGTGGGCGTGAGCCTCGGGGTGCGCGACGCTGCCGGGGTTGTTGTCGACCACATAGAACGTGTCGCGAGCCGAGCGGCTCGGGTGATCCATGGGCGCGTTGAGCGCGGTAAAGTTGTAGTAGGAGGTATCGACCATGGGGCCGGACTCGACGGTGTAGCCGATACCGCAGAAGATGTCCTCGGCCTCCTCGATGATCTGCTTGATCAGGTGCTGGTGACCGATCTGCGGACGGATGCCCGGCAGCGTGATGTCGACGGCCTCGTGCTCGAGTGCGTGCTTGAGGGCGGCGGCCTTCATCTCGGTGGTGCGCTCGTCGAGCATGCCCTCGATCAGTTGGCGCATCTCGTTGGCGCGCTTGCCCATCATGGGACGATCCTCGGGGGCGAGCTTGCCCATCATGCGCATCAGGCCGGTGATACGGCCCTTGCGGCCGAGCAGCTCAACGCGCGCGGCCTCGAGCTTGGCGGCGTCGTCAGCGCTAGTGACGAGCTCCTTGGCCTCTTCCTCGAGTTTGACCAGATCATCAATCAGACTCATGTCTTCCCTTTCGTCTCTCGCGCTCCCCGCTTGCCGAGGCGGCTGCCGCCGTCTGACGCTGTGAAAACGCGGCCCGGTTCGGTAACAAAAAACCGCCCTCGGGCATGTACATTGCCCAAGGACGGTTGAATTCCGCGGTACCACCTTGTTTGACCCGGCGGATGTCTGGCCCGCCGCGCCCACTCTGTGCCTCTTGTCGCGAGGCTCACGGCTTCCCTACTGGGACTTTGCTGCCACTGGCCGCGTGCCCGTTGAGGTCGCTGCTCGGGAGTGAACGCTTGGCCCTTGCCACCGCAGGAAGGCTTGCAGCCCATGACCTTCCCTCTCTTGCCGGCGACGCGGCGGGCAAAACCCTCTCCGTCAACGCATTGGGCTACAGGATACCACATTCTGCGTGTGCATCGCCGCGTTCCGTTTTGTTCGCGCTGGGTACAAGGCAGCTAGCTGTGCAAACTGGCCGCGCACCCGCCTGCGGCGCTCGGCCTGCGAGATTAAGGATACGGTATGGGAAAGAAGCACGATAAGAAGGCCGAGCCCGCAGCGGGCAAGACGCCCAAAGGCATGAAGGTCGATAAGGCCGTCAAAAAATTCCGTAAACTCGAGGGCAAGCTGTGGACTCGCGAGTACCTGCTCAAGATTGCCGAGTTCGATGGCGCGACCATTGCTCCCGCCAACGGCGCCGCAGCGCGCGCCGACGCCATGGGCACCCTTGCCGGCGAGCATCATAAGCTCCTGACCAGCGAAAAGTCTGTCGAACTTGTGCGCTCGCTGGCACGCGAAACCGTCGCCGGCGGCAAGATCAACGACCCGCAGCTGCTCGACGAGATCCGCGTGCTCGGCCGTGACCAGCGCGAAGCGAGCGTCATTCCCACCGAGGAGGCCGAGGCCTGGACCAGGCTCACCTGCGAGGCCGACGCCGTATGGCATAAGGCCAAGACGGCCAACGACTGGGCGAGCTTTGAGCCCTATGTGGATAGAATCGTCGCCCAACTTAAGCATCAGGCCGAGCTCATGGACCCCAAGCGCGACCCATACGATGTTTGGCTCGACCAGTACGAGCGCGGCCTTTCCACTGAGAGCTTCGACGCGTTTTGCGAGGAGGTCAAGGCCACGGTCGTGCCGCTCGTGCACGCCATCGGCGAGCGCGGCCAGCAGCCCGCTGCCGACTTTTTGCACGCCCGCGTGCCCGAGGCCGCCCAGCGCGCCATGAGCTTCGACCTGATGAAGCTCGTCGGCCTGAACCTGGACGACACCACGCTTGCCTTTACCGAGCACCCGTTTAGCGAGGGCTTTGCCGTGGGCGACGCGCGCATCGCGACGCACATCTACGAGGACGACTGCATCTCCAACGTCTACAGCATCATCCACGAGGCGGGCCACGCCATGTACGAGCTGGGCGTCAATCCTGCCTATGCGCGCACCTGCCTGGAGGGCGGCACCTCCATGGGCATCCACGAGAGCCAGAGCCGCTTCTTTGAGAACACCGTGGGCCGCAGCCGTGCCTTTATGGGACCGCTGCTCGAGGTGCTGCGCCGCCACGCACCCGAGGTCTACGGCGACGTCGACGAGGACACGCTCTACCACGCCGTGAACATCGCGCAGCCTTCGCTGATCCGCACCGAGGCCGACGAGCTCACCTATCCGCTGCACGTTATGGTGCGCTACGAGATCGAGCGCATGCTGTTTGCCGGCGAGGCCACGGCCAAGGACATCCCCGCGCTTTGGAATCGCTTTATGGACGAGTACCTGGGCATTCCCGTTCCCGACGACACGCACGGCTGCCTACAGGATACGCACTGGAGCGGCGGCTCATTTGGCTACTTCCCCACCTATGCGCTGGGCAGCGCTTACGACGCCATGTTTGTGCCGGCCATGTGCCGCGACGGTGTCGACCTTACCGGCGCCTGCGCGAGCGGCGACCTGACACCTGTCCGCGCCTGGCTGGGCGAGCACATTTGGCAGTGGGGCCGCGCCAAAGACGCGCCGGAGCTCATCAAGAGCGCCTGCGGTATGGCGTTTGACGCCCGCTACTACTGCAGCTACCTGCAGGACAAGTTCACCACGCTCTACGAGCTGTAAGGCATAACCGACACGTCAACGCAAAGGGGACGCCGCGGAACCAATCCGCGGCGCCCCCTTTCCACCTAGTTGTTTAAGAACGTCCCCAATGACTACCTTACAGAGCCTCGA
>USGN01000006.1 GCA_900554255.1 uncultured Collinsella sp.
CCGCGCTGCGCTAAAAACGCGCCACGGGCGCGTTTTCTTTACGCTCCGCGCCCTGGCGGGTTCGAATCCCTCCTCCTCCGCCGTATTTGCTTGTTAGGGACTCAAAACAAAAAAGCTCCCATTCCCGGGAGCTTTCTCAACCAAAATGGCGGAGGAGGAGGGATTCGAACCCTCGTGACCTTATACAGGCCAAACGGTTTTCGAGACCGCCGCATTCAACCACTCTGCCACCCCTCCGCGTGGGGTAAAAACAAAGCAGGCTCGAAGGCCTGCTTTGGAATTAACTGGCGGAGAGTCAGGGATTTGAACCCTGGAGACGCTTTTGACGCCTACACGATTTCCAATCGTGCTCCTTCGGCCACTCGGACAACTCTCCGTTAAATGCGAAAGTCAGTATACACGAGGAATCGCAAAGTGCAAACAGAAAAGTTGGCATTTTTTAAAACGCTTGGCCGCGTTTGGCGTTGCAGCGGGGTTTGAGATGCCAAAAAACGGCTTCCGACCAGCGTAGTTGATCAACTCAATTGTTCAAAAGGGGTATTTATAAGCGATTTGGCAATGAATTTAAAAATCTTTGGGTGGTGCTGTGGGCCACTGGTATGCATTTTGCGACCACAACCATGCGCCCGTTGACCTGCGACTTGGCTCAGCTTGTCCTCACGGCACCGTATCTTGTCCACAGATCCGTCAAGCTTTTGGTCAGCATTTGGTTGGAAGACGCATGAAGTGCCGTGTGAGTATGGACATATGTGGAGGTCATGAGGTTGTAGCTGCATATTCTTGCAGCCTAGGAGGTTGAAAGATATTATTACCAAGTCTTTTCCTGCTTCAGGCGCACCTTCACGACCTGAAGCCACATTTGCCCAGAGGAGGTGACAATATGAAGGCTTATGAACTGCTGTTCTTTGTTGACCCGTCGCTCGACCCCGAGACTCGTCTCGCTGTTATGAAGCGTATCGATACCACGATCGCTGAGGGCGCTGGCAAGGTCGACTCCGTTGACGAGTGGGGCAAGCGCAAGCTCGCCTACGAGATCAACGACCTCACCGATGGTGACTACACCCTCATCAACTTCCACGCAGATCCTACCCAGATCGCCGAGCTTGATCGCGTCCTGCGCATCACCGACGCTGTGGTCCGCCACATGATCGTCCGTCGCGACGACCAGGAGTAAGACTGTCGTTTTGGACTGGGCTTGTGCCCCAAGAGGAAGTAGTGAGTTATGAGCATCAATCGAGTGAACATCACCGGTAACCTCACCCGCGATCCCGAGCTGCGCGCCACTGCTGGCGGAACCCAGGTTCTGTCCTTTGGCGTTGCCGTGAACGATCGTCGCCGCAACGCGCAGACTGGCGAGTGGGAGGACTATCCCAACTTTGTCGACTGCACCATGTTCGGCACCCGCGCCGAGGCCGTGAGCCGTTTCCTGGCAAAGGGAAACAAGGTCGCGATCGAGGGCAAGCTGCGCTACAGCTCTTGGGAGCGCGACGGCCAGCGCCGGAGCAAGCTTGAGGTCATCGTCGATGAGATCGAGTTTATGAGCTCCCGTGGTGGCCAGGGTGGCTACGATCAGGGCGGTTACGCCCCCGCAGCCCCCGCGCCCGCAGCACGTCCTGCCGCACCGGTGGCTACGCCGCCTGCGGTCGACGTCTACGATGAGGACATCCCGTTCTAAGGGTTGTTCACCTATTTTTGAGTGAGAGGCGGCTTCGGTTCGCCGAAGTTGCCAAATGAAAGGTATTTTGACATGGCTAATGATTTTTCTGCACGTCAGCCGCGTCGTAAGTACTGCCAGTTCTGCAAGGAGAACACTGAGTTCATCGACTATAAGGACACTCAGCTTCTCCGTAAGTACATGACCGACCGTGGCAAGATCAAGCCCCGTCGCGTCACTGGCGCTTGCACGCAGCATCAGCATGACATCGCCAACGCCATCAAGCGCGCCCGCGAGATGGCTCTCCTGCCGTACACCGTCCCCGTGGTTTCCTCTCGTGGCAACCGCGACCGCGGCTAAGAAGGGAGACGCATCATGAAGGTTATTCTTCTCGATGAGATCAAGGGCAAGGGCGGCGAGGGTGACGTCGTAGAGGTCGCTCAGGGTTACGCTGAGAACTTCCTGTTCCCCAAGAAGCTCGCTGTTGCCGCCACCAAGGGCAACCTCAAGCAGCTTGACGAGCGTCGCAACAACATCGCCAAGCGCGAGGCCGTCCGTCTGGCTACCGCCAACGAGACCAAGGCTGCCTTCGAGGGCAAGACGGTCACCGTTGACGTCAAGGTCGGCGACGAGGGCATCCTCTTTGGCTCCGTTACCGCCGCTATGATCGCTGATGCCATCAAGGCTCAGCTCGGTATGGACATCGACCGCAAGCGCGTCGAGCTCGGTAAGCCCATCAAGGTTGCCGGTGCCCACACCGTTGCCATCTCGCTGTACCGCGAGATCAAGGCCGAGGTTGTCGTTCTCGTCGGCGTTACCGCCGAGGAGCTCGCTGCCGAGGCTGAGGTCGAGGAGGCCGCTGAGGTCGCCGAGGCCGAGACCGCCGAGGTCGAGACTGAGGTTGCTGCCGAGTAGCATTTGCTGCAACGCAACAATCTTGTTCTAAGAAGGGCGCTCTGGGAAACCAGGGCGCCCTTTTGTTTTTTGCGCTGAGTGAGTGTCATAGTGAACGTCGCGTCGAAGTCCTGTGTACAGGACCGTTCATCCGTTTGGTTCGGTGATGATTGGCCGCGTGCGGCGTGTTTTGGGACCGTGGCTGATACTATGGATGCTCGCAAGCGATATGAATGAGGATGCTCATGGCATATGACGATAGGGAGACCGGGCTGACGGTTGAGGACCGCGGCTCAAAGTTGGGTCTTCCCCAAAACCAAGATGCAGAGGCCAATGTACTGGCCGCTATGCTGCTATCGCCCGAGGTGGTCGAGGAGGCCCAGGTCGAGCTGCAGCCCGATGACTTCTACCGGCCCATTCATAAGACCATCTATACCGCGATGGTCGATATGTACAACAGCCGCATTCCCATCGACTCCATCTCGCTGATCGATTACCTGCGAAGCATCAACAAGCTCGATGCCGTGGGCGGCGAAGCGTACATTTTGGAGTTGATGGGTCAGACCCTGTCGCTCGTCAACTGGCAGCACCATGCCGCCATCGTTCGCCGCGATTCGATGCTGCGTGAGCTGATCGGCGCCACCAACGAGATCAACGCGCTGGCATATAACGCCCCCACCGACACCAAAGAGGTCGTGGAGCTAGCCGAGAGCAAGCTGCTCAAGGTTACGGCGCGCGAGGTCAAGTCGAGTTATAAGACACTGACCGAGTTTATGGTCGAGGCCTATAACGAGGCCGAGGAAGTGTGTAAGGCCGGCGGACAGGCCGCGGGCGTGCCCACCGGCTTCCCGTCGCTCGACCGCATGCTCATGGGCTTCCGCGAGGGTCAGCTCATCATCATCGGCGCCCGTCCTGCTGTAGGTAAGACGTCGTTCGCTCTGAACCTGGCGCTCAACGCTGCCGCTGCTGGTTATACCGTCGGCTTCTTCTCGCTGGAGATGTCGGGTAAGGAAATTGCCCAGCGTCTGATTTGCGCCTATGCCATGATCTCGATCAGTGACTTCCGCATGGGTCGCATTAGCCCCGAGCAGTGGGCCAATATCAACGAGGCCACGCAGACCTTGTCCAAGCTCGATATTCTGATTGACGATACGCCCGGCACCACAGTGACCGAGATTCGCGCCAAGAGCCGCCGCATGCTCCATAACAAGGAGAAGGCAATCATCATCCTGGACTACCTGCAGCTGGTGAGTCCTCCGCCGGGACGCCGCTCCGAGAGCCGTACCGTCGAGGTTTCGGAGATGTCGCGTGGTCTTAAGATCATGGCCAAGGAGCTCAAGATTCCGCTCATCGCGCTGTCGCAGCTCTCGCGTCAGGTCGAATCCCGTACCGGCAAGCGCCCGCAGCTTTCCGACCTTCGTGAATCGGGCTCCATCGAGCAGGACGCCGATATCGTCATGTTCTTGGACCGCTCCGCCGACGAGGCCGAAGCCTCGCGCGACGATCGACCCGACGAGGGCGTTACGCGTATCGTCGTGGCCAAGAACCGTTCGGGCCCGATCGGCGACGTCGACCTGATGTTCCTGCCGGCATCCACCAAGTTCTATGAGCTTGATGGGGCACATGCCGAGGAGTAGGACAGGCGCCCGTTGCACGGGTATACTGGGAATGTTTTGTGCTTCTACGTGCCGGCGTGGCGCGTAGACAGTCCATGAATGTAAGGAGTAAACATGCCGTCAACCGTTTTGGTCGGTGCCCAGTGGGGCGATGAGGGCAAGGGTAAGATTTGCGACCTGGTCGCCGGCGACTTCGATGCCGTCGTGCGCTACTCGGGCGGCAACAACGCCGGTCACACCATCGTCGTCAACGGCAAGAAGTACGGCCTGCACCAGGTGCCCTCCGGCATCATGTATTCCGACCACGTGTCGGTGATCGGTAACGGCTGCGTCGTCAACCCCAAGGTTGTCCTTGAGGAGATCGATATGTTCGAGGCCGACGGCATCACCACCAAGAATCTCAAGATTAGCGGCAACGCGCATGTCATCATGCCGTACCACATCGATCTGGATGGCGCCTTTGAGCAGAAGCTCGGCAAGAAGAACATCGGTACCACCAAGCGCGGCATCGGTCCGTGCTATCAGGACAAGATGGCTCGCATCGGCCTGCGCATGCAGGACATGCTGGACGAGACGCTGTTCCGCGACAAGCTGGAGACCGCCCTCGCCCGCGTGAACCCCGAGCTCGAGCTGCTCTATGGCCTGCCCACCTACACCGTGGACCAGATCTGCGACGAGTACCTGCCCATGGCCGAGCGCCTGCGCCCCTACATCACCGAGACGAGCCTGCTGCTCAACAACATGATCGACGAGGGCAAGGATTTGCTGTTCGAGGGCGCCCAGGCGACGCTGCTCGACATCGACCACGGTACCTATCCGTACGTGACGTCTTCCAACTGCACCGCCGGCGGCGCCATCACCGGCTCCGGCGTCGGTATGAAGAATGTCGACCGCGTGCTGGGCGTCATGAAGGCCTATATCACCCGCGTCGGTTCGGGCCCCATGCCCACCGAGCTTTCCTATGAGTCCGAGGCCGGTCACACGCTGACCGAGGAGGGCTACGAGTACGGCGTGACCACCGGTCGCCGTCGTCGCTGCGGCTGGTTCGACGGCCCCATCGCCAACTACGCCTCGCGCGTCAACGGCCTCACCGATATCGCCATGACCAAGCTCGACGTGCTTTCGGCTTTCGACACCATCAAGGTGTGCGTGGCCTACGACGTCGATGGTGAGCGCTATACCAGCGTGCCCGAGCATCAGGTTCGCTTTGAGCACGCCAAGCCCATCTACGAGGAGCTTCCTGGCTGGAAGTGCGATATCACCGGCTGCCGCAGCTTTGAGGAGCTGCCGCAGGAGGCTCAGGACTACGTGGCGTTTATCGAGGATCTGGCACACACCCGCGTGACGTTCATTGGCGTTGGCGCCGGTCGCGAGCAGATCATCAACCGATTCTGGAAGTAATCGGGACTATTTGGTTATTGCGATATACCCCTTTGCAGCCCGGACGGGCGGCCGAGGGGTATATTTGCTTGCAAAGGGCTCGCGCGGAGCGGGCCGTTCATCCATAGAGGAGGCACCCTTGAAGGCGGACACTCAAACCATCGACATCCTGTTGTTGGGCAGCGGCGGCCGCGAGCATGCTCTGGCAGCTAAGCTCGCTGCATCACCGCGCGCCGGCAAGCTCTACATTGCGCCGGGTAACGGCGGCACCGCGAGCTGCGGCGAGAACGTGGTTCTCGACGATTGCGATCCTGCGGCCGTGGCGGCGTTTGCCCAGAGCCACGGATGCGGACTCGTGGTGATTGGCCCCGAGGCTCCGCTCGTGGCGGGCGTAGCCGATGCCGTGCGCGCGGCGGGTATTCCCTGCTTTGGCCCGGGTGCCGAGGGCGCCCAGATGGAGGGTTCCAAGCTATTCTCCAAGCAGCTCATGGAGCGTGCCGGCATTCCGACGGCCGCCTACGGCTCATTTACTGACGAGGCTTCGGCTCTCGCCTATGTGCGCGAGCAGGGTGCCCCGCTGGTCGTGAAGGCTGACGGCCTGGCCGCAGGCAAGGGCGTTATCGTGGCGACTGAGCTTGCGCAGGCCGAGGAGGCCGTGCGCGAGTGCTTTGGCGGCACCTTTGGCGATGCCGGCAACACCGTTGTCATTGAGGAAATGCTGACCGGCCCCGAGTGCTCGCTGCTGGCCTTTACCGACGGCAAGACCGTGCGCCCCATGACCACCTCGCAGGATCACAAGCGTGCACTCGAGGGCGACAAGGGCCCCAACACCGGTGGCATGGGCGTCTACAGCCCGGTGCCCATCGTGACCGACGAGGAGCACGCCACCATGGTGAAGGTCATGGAGCAGACCGTGGCCGAGCTCGCCGCCGAGGGCATCGACTACCGCGGCTGCCTGTACGGCGGCTTTATGCTTACCCCCGCCGGCCCCAAGGTGCTGGAGTTCAACGCCCGCTTTGGCGACCCTGAGACGCAGGTCGTGCTGCCGCGCCTCAAGAACGACCTGGTCGAGGTTATGCTCGCCTGCGCCAACTGCGAGCTTGATCAGATTGAGCTCGATTGGCGCGACGAGTGGGCCGTGGCTGTTGTCCTGACGAGCGCGGGCTACCCCGGCAGCTACGAGAAGGGCAAAGTCATCACCGGTATCGCCGACGCCGAGGCCATGGAGAACGTGACCGTGTATCATGCCGGCACCGCCGTGGTGGATGGCCAGCTTGTGACCAACGGCGGCCGTGTGCTTGCCGTGACCGCGCTGGGCGACACGTTCGAGAACGCCCGCAACCTTGCCTACGAGGCCTGCGAGAAGATTGATTTTGAGGGCAAGACTCTGCGTCATGACATCGGTCTGCGCGCGCTGCGTGGCCGTGACGCCTGGGATGCCTAAAGTCCGAGAGGGATGAGACGGATGGACGAGAAGAACGAAGAGCTCGTGGATGCGCAGATCGTCGAGGAAGATAGCCGCATATATGGGCACGCCGAGGGCGAGCCTGGTGGCGAGGTCGCTGACGAGCCGGCGCTGGTGCTGGGCGACGACGACCCGCACGATGCCGAGCTGCACGAGAAGATTCTTTCGGAGGAGTGCGCCTGGAAGGGCAAGATCCTCGACGTCCACCGTCTTGAGGTTGAGCTGCCCAACGGTCACCGCAGCGCTCGCGATATCGTTCGCCATCCGGGTGCGGCGGCCGTTGTGGCACTGACCGAGAGCGGCAAGATTGTACTGGTGCGTCAGTACCGCACCGCCATCGACCGCGTGACGGTCGAGATTCCCGCCGGCAAGCTCGATCCAGGCGAGGACCCGCTCGATTGCGCCAAGCGCGAGCTGCATGAGGAGACGGGCTTTAGGGCCGGTCGCATTCGCTTTTTGACGTCGATTGTCACGTCCTGCGGCTTCTGTGATGAGATCATTCACATCTACCTGGCCACCAAGCTCGAGTTCGATGCACCCAACCCCGATGATGACGAGTTTGTCAACGTGGATCTGGTGCCGCTGCACGAGCTGATCGACGCCGTGCTCGACGGCAAGATCGAAGATGCCAAGACCGTCGTGGGCGCCTTGGCCTGCGATAGCATCGCGCACCGCCTTGGGGGCACGGAGCTTTAACGAGTGGGGATAGCCCTGGGGCAAGTACTGCTGATTGCTTTGTCCCAGGGCCTTACGTTGCTGATATTTCTTTGAGGATCACATGCTGAAGAGGTTTCTTTCGTATTACAAGCCCCAGATGGGGCTTTTTGTTGCTGATACTGTTTGCGCTCTGGTGCTTGCTGCCATTGACCTTGCGTTTCCTATTATTCTGCGCAATTTGACCGGTGGGCTGTTTACCCAGGGCCAGGCTGCCATTATGCAGGCGCTCGGTATGATCGCGGCGGGGCTGGTGCTGATGTATGCCGTTCGCTGCGCCTGCCGCTACTTTGTGAGCTACTGGGGCCACGTGATGGGTGCGCGCATGGAGTCCAAGATGCGCGAGGACCTGTTTGACCAGTACGAGCGCTTTAGCTTTGCGTACTTCGACCGCAACAGTTCGGGCGACATGATGAGCCGCGTGGTCAACGATCTGTTCGATATCTGCGAGGCGGCGCACCACGTGCCCGAGTGGATCATCATCTGCGGCATCGAGATCATCGGTTCGTTTGTAATTCTCTTTACCATCGCTCCGCTGCTGGCGCTCGCCATGGTCGTGGTGACGGCAGTGTTTGCGGTCATCATGTTTTGGCAGAACATGCGTATGCGCGAGGTTTTTAGCGACAACCGCAAAAAGATCAGCGGCATCAATGCGCAGCTGCAGGATTCGCTTGCGGGCATGCGCGTAGTCAAGAGCTTTGCCAACGAGGAGACCGAGCGCGCCAAGTTCCGTGCCTCTAACGACCGCTACCTTTTGTCCAAGGAGAACATGTATCACGCCATGGGCGTCTATACCGCGACGTATGGCCTGCTCTCGGGTGTGCTCTATGTGATCGTGGTGCTGCTGGGCGGCTGGCTGGTCGCCCAGGGACAGCTGCAGGCGGTCGATATGGCGACCTTTGCACTCTATATTTCGCTGTTCTGCACGCCGCTCGAGACGCTCGTCAATTCGGCCGAAACGTATCAGAAGGCTATCGCCGGCTTTAAACGTATGGACGAGGTACTCTCGACCGCGCCGGATATCCAGGACAAGCCGGGCGCTACGGATCTGCAGGTGGCTGCCGGCGCCGTGGAGTATCACGACGTGTGCTTTAACTACGAGGACGTTGAGCTGGGCGAGGGCTATGCCGACGAGCGTCCCGTTATCGACCATATGAATCTGTCCATCAAGCCCGGGCAGACCATCGCGCTGGTTGGCCCTTCGGGCGGTGGCAAGTCCACGACCTGTTCGCTGCTGCCGCGCTTTTATGACGTGGCTGCCGGATCCATTAGCATCGACGGCCAGGACGTGCGCGATGTGACGCAGCAGAGCCTGCGCCGCGCCATCGGCCTGGTGCAGCAGGACGTCTACCTGTTTGACGGTACGATCGGCGAGAACATCGCCTACGGCAAGCCGGGCGCCACGGCAGAGGAAATCGCCGAGGCCGCACGACGCGCCAATATCGATACCTTTATCGAATCGCTGCCGCAGGGCTATGACACCGTGGTGGGCGAGCGCGGCAGCCGTCTTTCGGGCGGACAGAAGCAGCGCGTCGCCATCGCACGCGTGTTCCTCAAGAATCCCAAGATCCTTATCTTGGACGAGGCGACGAGCGCTCTGGATAACGAGAGCGAGGAGGCGGTGCAGGAGTCACTCGAAGAGCTGGCACGCGGCCGCACCACGATTATTATCGCCCACCGTCTTTCGACCATTAAGCATGCCGACGAGATTGCGACCGTTGAGCATGGTCGCGTTGTGGAGCGTGGCACGCACGAGGAGCTTCTCGCCCGTGGCGGCACCTATGCCCGTTACTATCGAATGCAGTTCGAAGGTGCGCGTGCGCACGAGCTCGACTGATTGATATGACAGGAAGTTTATGGCTGACAAGAACCCTTTGACTCCGGAAGAAGTGACGGAGTTATTCTCCGAAATCGATGCATCCGGCGTCTTGGATCCCACGCTCGCCAAAAAGCGTACCGAGCGCATGCGTGAGAAGGAGGCTGCGGCCAAGCGCGGTGACAAAGCGGCGCTAGCACAGCTGCGCAGCGAGGACCGCGCGAGCCAGGCAAAACATATCGACCCGCTGTCCGAGGACGATCCTTCGGGCTCGCAGGTGAGCCATACCATTACGAAGACCGCGATGGCCGTGGTCATCGGTATTTTGGTGCTGATCGTGGGCATGCAGATCGGCTACGGCGTGATGCGCCGTCTGAATACCGCCAACCTGTCCGAGAGCGTTTCGGTTGATACCGTTTCTACAGCACTCAAGGGTGGACTCGAGTGGGGCAACGGCTTTACGCAGTTCCCGCTCGACTTTACCGTCGATGAAGCCGATGAGCGTACGGGCACGGTCGAGGTGACGGTGTTGGACACATCGTCTGCCAACGAGCTCGAGCTGCTGTCCAACGGGCAGATCCAGGCCGCGGCGCTTGCGACCAACGCGCTGCTCAACGACAAGATCGACCGCGTGGTGTATAACGTTCACGCCTATATCGACGAGGATAGCAACATTCAGCACGATTCCTTCTTTGGCATGTTCCCCGCGCGGGGCCACCAGAGCGCCATTTTGACGTTTGTGTGGACCAAGAGCTCATCCAACGCCACGAGTATCGACTGGAAGATGCGCATCGTGAGTATGGATGACACCATCGCCGAGCGCATTCAGAAGCAGGTGAACTCGGTGTCGTCGTTGATTGAGGACCCGGTGGTGAGCCAGACCAAGATTGACGAGGAAAAGGCCGAGCGTGACCTGGAACATCGTCTGCATGGCCGCGAGATTTTCCGCGGCGGCAAGCCCGATCGCACACCGTCCGAACTGCTGGAGCAGGACAAGAAAAAATAAGAGACCATCATCCCGCGTGAGCCACAAGCCCCGCGGGATGATTTTTCTGGGACGGGGATTAAAAAACATTATGCATAGAAAGTCATAATTATCATTTCGTAAACATTTCGATGAAATTAACGCCATAGCACATACTTACGGTTACAATACCGCGAGGCCTAACTACACACCTTTAAGCCGGTCCTGTGAGACCGGGAAGGAGAATTATGGCGAACAACCATACCGCGGGCGCTGCCGCCCGCACCTTCGCGCCCAGCGAGCTTTGCCAGCGTATGCTGGCCAAAACCAGCAAGGGCACCTGCGGTCCCTGCATCCTGTATCTTGAGGATGGGACCATTTTTTATGGACGTGCATGCGGTGCCGAGGGCACCGCGACCGGCGAAGTTTGCTTCAACACCTCGCTCGAGGGCTACTTTGAGGTCATGACCGACCCGAGTTATGCCGGCCAAATCGTAACCATGACCTATCCGCAGATCGGCAACTACGGTATCGACGAGACCGACGTCCAGTCGGCCTTCCCCGGCGACGCCGTGCGCCCTGCGAGCGCTCCGGCCATGCGCGGCATGATCGTTCGCGACATGTGCGCCACGCCTTCTAACTGGCGCTCGGCCGTCAGCGTGCCGGAGTACCTGCGCGCTCACGGCATCGTCGCTATCGAGGGTGTCGACACTCGCGCCCTGGTGCGCCACCTGCGCGACAATGGTTCCAAGATGGGCATTATTTCGACCGAGATCTTCGACGTCGACGAGCTTGCCGAGCGTCTGGCCGCTGCGCCCACGCTGGTAGGCGAGAACCTGGTCAAGACCGTAAGTTGCCCCGTACCTCACGAGTTTGTGGCCGCCGACCTGCCTGCCACGCATGACTTTGCGCTTACGGCTGCCGCTCCTGCCCGTCACAAAGTGGTCGCCTACGACTGCGGTGTGAAGCGCGGCATTCTGGAGGGTCTGGTCCGCGCCGGCTGCGACCTTACCGTCGTGCCGTGGGATACGCCCGCCCAGCAGGTGCTCGACATGAATCCCGACGGTGTCTTTTTGTCCAATGGTCCCGGCGACCCCGACGCCGTGGTGGAGACCTACGAGCAGGTGCAGCAGCTGATCGGCAAGGTGCCGGTCTTTGGTATTTGTCTTGGTCACCAGATGATCAACCTGGCCTGCGGCGCTCAGATGGAAAAGCTTAAGTTCGGTCACCGCGGTGGCAACCAGCCGGTCATGAACCTGGTAAGCCGTCGCGTGGAGATTACCGCGCAAAACCATGGCTTTGGTCTGCTGTTCCCCAGCTTGGGCAAGCTTGTCCCCGAGCTTTCCGGCGGCGAGACCGAGCATGCGGCCGATGGGGATCTGCGCGTCTGGGTGCGCCGCGGCATCGCGCCAGTCGTGATGAACGAGCGCTTCGGCCGCATTCGCCTGACGCATGTGAACCTCAACGACGGCACCGCCGAGGGCATCCAGCTGCTCGACGCGCCGTGCTTCTCGGTGCAGTACCACCCCGAGGCCTCGCCCGGCCCCACCGATGCCCACTATCTCTTTACCGCCTTTACGCGACTCATGGACGGCGAGGAGAACTACCTGGACATCGACACCGCGAAGGACCGCCTGCAGGGGTGGAACTTTGCTGAGGCCACCGCGACCGAGACCGAGGAGAACTAACATGCCGAAACGTACTGACATCAAGCGTATCCTCGTTATTGGTTCGGGCCCCATCGTCATTGGCCAGGCCTGCGAGTTCGACTACTCTGGCGCCCAGGCCTGCAAGGTGCTCAAGGAGGATGGCTTTGAGGTCATCTTGGTCAACTCCAATCCGGCGACCATCATGACCGACCCGGGCCTTGCGGACCGCACCTACGTTGAGCCCATCACCGCTGAGTTTATCGAGCGCGTGATCAAGAAGGAGCATCCGGACGCGCTGCTGCCCACGCTGGGCGGCCAGACCGGCCTGAACGCCGCCGTCGAGCTGGCGAAAGACGGTACGCTCGACAAGTACGGTGTCGAGATGATCGGCTGCGACCTGGCCGCCATCGAGCGCGGCGAGGACCGCAAGCTCTTTAACGAGGCTATGGCCGAGATCGGCCTGGAGGTCGCGCGCTCGGGCTATGCCTACAGCGTGGCTGACGCCGAGGCCATCGCCGAGCGCGTGGGCTACCCCTGTGTGCTGCGCCCGAGCTTTACCCTCGGTGGCGCCGGCGGCGGCATCGCGCACACCCACGAGGAGCTCGTCTCCATCGTGAGCCAGGGCCTCGAGCTCTCGCCTGCCCATGAGGTGCTGGTCGAGGAGTCCATCGAGGGTTGGAAAGAGTACGAGATGGAGGTCATGCGTGACCACGCCGGCAACGGCATCATCGTGTGCTCCATCGAGAACCTCGACCCCATGGGCGTGCATACCGGCGACTCCATCACCGTCGCGCCGGCGCAGACGCTCTCCGACCTTGAGTATCAGCGCATGCGCGTGGCCTCGCTCGCCATTCTGGAGAAGATCGGCGTCGAGACCGGTGGCTCCAACGTGCAGTTTGCCGTGAACCCCAACACCGGCCGCCTGATCGTCATCGAGATGAACCCGCGCGTGAGCCGCTCGTCCGCCCTCGCTTCCAAGGCCACAGGTTTCCCCATCGCTAAGGCCGCCGCGCGCCTGGCCGTGGGCTACACGCTCGACGAGATCGTCAACGACATCACCAAGGCTACGCCCGCCTGCTTTGAGCCCACGATCGACTACTGTGTGGTCAAGGTGCCGCGCTTTGCCTTCGAGAAGTTCAAGGGTACCGACCCCACGCTCACTACGCGCATGAAGGCCGTGGGCGAGATCATGGCGATCGGCCGCACCTTTGAGGAGGCCTTTGGCAAGGCTATGCGCTCGCTGGAGGACGGCCACCAGGGTATTTGCGCCGGTGGCAAAGAGGGTGCCGATAAGCTGAGCGACGACGAGCTTGCTCAGGCCGTGGCAACCCCGACCGAGCATCGCATCTTCTTTGTGGTCGAGGCCCTGCGCCGTGGCTGGGACATCGCTCGCATCCATGCCATCTGCGGTATCGATCCGTGGTACCTCAACCGTATCAACGATATGGTGCAGGTCCAGCAGAGCATCCGCGGCCTGCGTGTGGAGGATATCGACGCCGACGCCATGCGCCTGCTTAAGCAGTATGGCACGAGCGACGCCGAGATTGCCGCGCTGACCGGCTCGGATGAGCGCTTTGTGCGCGCCTATCGTAAGGGTCTGGGCGTGGTTCCCAGCATGAAGACGGTCGATACCTGCGCTGCGGAGTTCTCGAGTGCCACGGAGTACCACTACAAGACGTACGAGAACATCTACCGCACGAGCCCGGATGCCAAGAAGTGCGTGGCTCCCGACGAGGCCACGCCGGCGGACAAGCCCAAGGCGATGATCCTGGGCGCCGGCCCCAACCGTATTGGCCAGGGTATCGAGTTCGATTACTGCTGCGTGCACGCGAGCTACGCGCTGGCAGCCCGCGGCTTCGAGACCATCATGGTCAACTGCAACCCCGAGACCGTTTCGACTGACTACGACACGTCCGACCGCCTTTACTTTGAGCCGCTCACCTACGAGGACGTCATGGATGTCATCGATGTTGAGCGACCCGACGGCGTCGTGGTGACGCTCGGCGGCCAGACTCCGCTTAAGCTGGCGCGCATGCTCGAGGAGAGCGGCGTGAACATTATGGGCACCAAGCCCGATGCCATCGACTTTGCCGAGGACCGCGAGCGCTTCGCCGCCCTGCTCGACAAGCTGGGCATTATGTATCCGCCGGCGGGCCAGGCAACCTCGTTTGAGGAGGCCGAGGCCGTGGCCGCGCACATCGGTTACCCGCTGCTGGTGCGTCCGAGCTACGTGCTGGGCGGCCGCGGCATGATGATCGCCTACGATGCCGAGCATCTGCGCGATTACATGGCCGAGGCTGCGCGCATTAGCCCCGACTACCCGGTGTACCTCGATCGCTTCCTGGAGGGCGCGATCGAGTCCGATGTCGACGCCCTGTGCGATGGCGAAGAGGTCTACATCGGCGGCATTCTGGAGCATATCGAGGAGGCCGGTATTCACTCCGGCGACTCTGCGACCTGCATCCCGCCGTTCAGCTTTAGCGAGAGCCTGCAGGCAAAGCTTCGCGAGACCACACGCCGCATCGCGATGGCGCTGGGCGTACGCGGCCTGGTCAACGTGCAGTACGCCATCAAGGGCGAGACCGTCTACGTGATCGAGGCCAACCCGCGCGCAAGCCGTACCGTGCCGTTTATCTCCAAGGCCACCGGCGTGCCGCTGGCCAAGTGCGCGGCGCGTATCATGGCGGGCGATTCCATCGCCAGCCTGGGTCTGCCGAGCGACGAGCGTCAGCTCGATTGGTTCTGCATGAAGGAAGCCGTTATGCCCTGGGGCCGTTTCCCGGGAGCCGACGTTATTCTGGGGCCCGAGATGAAGTCGACGGGCGAGGTCATGGGTATCGCCAAGAGCTATCCCGAGGCATACGCCAAGACGCAGCTGGCAATTGACTACAAGCTGCCCGACCCGAGCAGCGGTAAGGTGTTCATTAGCGTGTGCGACCGCGACAAGCGTCATATCCTTTCGGTCGCGCGCATCCTGCGCTACCTGGGCTTTGACATCTGCTCTACCGAGGGCACGGCGCGCGTGCTGCGTGGAGGCAACGTGACGTGTGAGGTCGTGGAGAAGATCAGCGGCCCGCACGACGGCGAGCGTCCCAACATCGGCGATCTCATCGCCGATGGCAAGATTGCGGTGATTATCAACACGCCGTACGGTCCGGGTTCGCGCGGCGACGGCTACCTGCTGCGCACCGAGGCCGTGCGTCGCGGCGTGACCTGCGTGACTGCAATGTCCGCGGCCAACACGTACGTGAGCGCCATCGAGGCGGTACGCGAGGACCAACAGGGTCACGGCAGTGCCAACGACATGGGCATGGACGTCATCGCCCTGCAGGACCTGCCGCAGCACACGGTGTAGTTGACCTGGCCGGTCGGGGCGGCAGCCGGACACTTTCTCTCGGAAACTGGGCTTCGCGAAGTTTTCCGAGAGAAAGGACCGCCTCCCGCCCCGGCCGGCGGTGACTCGGTAGCACCGTGTGCTGCCGAAGGGGCTTTGAGCGATGACTAGGGCTGATAAACTGGTAGCCGCTGAGCGCCACGGGGTCCTCGCGCTGGGAGTAGGTGTGGATGAGGGCAGACGAGACAGCGTAGGAGACAGCGGCAATAAGGATGAAGCCCTCGCCTGTGAGCGTGACGGTGCCGCCGCTATCGCCACCGGTGAGGTTGACGATAACGACTCCGGCAAAACCTATAGCGCAGCCGAGGACTTTGCGCGCAGTGAGCCGTTCTTGCCAGAACACGAGCACTGCCATCAACACGCAGAGAAACGTGTTCATAGCGTTGACGATTGAGCCGCGCACACCCGAAGCGTTTGAAACGCCGATATAAAAGAAGGCGTACTGCACGATAGTTTGGGCAAGCGAGAGTCTGATAACGAGTGGCCATCCCGTGCGTGAGACGCGAGGCAAGCGACGTCTTGTTATGACTGCAGCGGCAAGTGCGATAGCGCCGGCAAGCATAAAGCGCACGCCAGCGAAGAGAAACTCCGATGGTACGTCGCCGTTTTGGATGCCGAGAAGCTCGTAGCCGATCTTGATGCAGGGGATCGCACTGCCCCAGAGCGCGCAGCAGATGAGGGCGAGCGCAGCTACGCACCATGTGCGCGTGAGAGGGTGGCGCGCGGAGTCGGCGTAAACATCGCAAGAGCTGGCGTCGAGTGCGGATGAGGGTTTGGACATACATCTCCCAAACGAGGCGAAGCAGAAAACGCCTCTATGGTACGCGCAATTTTGTGTCCGCACGCGTTGATAGCATAGAACGCGTCATGGAACACAAGTTCGTAAGAAGAGGAGGACGCCATGATGTCAGAGATTACGGGCTATCGTGAGGAAGTTCAGACCATCAAGACGGCGATATTGCGTGCGCAGTATGCTGCGGCGAAGAGCGCCAACGCTCAGCAGCTGCAGCTCTATTTCGCCGTGGGAGGCTACGTCTCCGCCAACACGCGCAATGGCACGTGGGGAACCAACGCGCTCAAAACCATCAGCGAACAATTGCGGAAGGAGCTGCCAGGACTCAGGGGCTTCTCCACAACAAGTCTCAAATATATGCGAATCTTCTTTGAAGCTTGG
>USGN01000007.1 GCA_900554255.1 uncultured Collinsella sp.
TCACGTCCGAACGCTCCCAGCTAGCGACCTGATCGGGCGATGCGGTTCCCGTCGCCTCAAACTTCCACGTACCGCCAGCCTTCAGATGATTGGTGTTCGCAAAAGCAGTTCCAACTTGGTTGCCATCGGCATCATACAGGACATATTCAATCTGAATGTAGCTCTTTTCCTTGTCCGTGTTATTGGTCAGCGTGCCCGTGATCTTATAGGCAAACTGGTTGGATGTGTCCTCGACCTCATCGGCAATGCTATACGGTTCCTGCGGTTCTTTTCGCTCCTCAGTCTGCTGGGTCGCCTCAGCGGCTTTTGACGTATCGCCCGCAGACGAATCGGAAGAGTTGCCACCCATAGAGCCCACAGCGCCGATGATAACCAGCACCACGATGACGCCCAGAACGATTTTGCCAATCGGTCTCTTTCCCTCTTTTGCCATTATTCATCCTTCCTACGATCCGGCTACCGCGCCGGCACACAGCACATCGTAGAAAGGATTGAACTTGAATTCATTAGCTGTGAGCTAAGGTTGCGGTAAACGGCCAATGCAGTTATCCAAACGCCAAGCAAACGAACTTTGCGCGACCGTCCGCTGGCAGTGCATCAACCCACCGTGACGGATTCCCCGGTAAAAGCACTGATCATCAACAGGACAAAGAAAACAAGGTAGCTGACACTCAGCAGGTACGCAATGATCAGAAAGACGACCCAGCCGACATTGGTTTTACCGTCGGCACGGCGTTGCTCGCGATTACGGCAAAGCCAAATCGTCACGCCAATGGCCACAATCAGCAACACGAGTGCCACTGCTGCCAACCCGGCAAGCGCAAACATCACGCCAATGCTCACAGCAATAACCGGAAGCAGTAGCAAGCCACACCCGCATCCACCCGGACTATATACGGCAGATTGCCAACGTCGCTTCATCGTCACTCCATCACAAGCAGTCGTTTGTAGACATCGAGGCCTTTGAGCAGGATTTGCTCGTCAAAGAGCATGGTATCGGTATGCAGGTCGCTCGTGGCATAGGCGGGGCAGCCGTCCGAATCGTTCGGATTGCCTTGGCCGGCGGGCACGCCCGTGCCCAGCAAGAAGAACACGCCCGGCAGATGGCGCTGATAGAACGCGAAATCCTCGGCGATTAGCAGCGGCTCGTCCACAAGTTGCAGCTCGGACAAGGCAGGCGCAATGTGGGCGAACAGCTCGGGGTCGTTATCGACTGGCGGATAACCCTCGGCAAAGTCGAGATCATACGTACAGCCTGTTGCGGCGCAGGCCTCGTCCAACACGCGGCGCACGCCCTCGCGCGCACGGTCGAACATACCGTCCGTAAACACACGTAGGCTGCCGGCAACATGGGCCTCCCCCGCCACCGCATTGCAGACGGTGCCGGCCTGCAGCAGGCCGAACTTACCAATGCAGGGCTCGTCGGCACCCAACTCGTCCATGAGCTCGCGCTCGGAAACCAAGAACTTGGCAGCCGCCAGCGCCGCATCGTGCGACTCCTCGACCGGAACGCCATAGGTCTTGGCGATATGGATGCTCGTCCCGTGAATATGAATGTGTGTCTCACTCGAACGCGCCAGCAACGGACCGGAGCAGCTCGCCAACGTGCCGGCGGGCAAATCGGGCCATACATGGAAGCCAAAGATGCGATCTGCCCCATATCGCTCGAATACGCCGCTCTCGCACACTGTCTTGGCGCCACCGGTCGTTTCCTCGGCCGGCTGAAACACAAAGAGCACGTTGCGCTTAATGGCGCCCAGCCGCTCACGGATCGTACGGTCGACAAAGGTTGCCGCCGCAAGCGCCATGGCCATGTGTCCATCGTGTCCGCAAGCATGCATCTTGCCGGGATGCGTCGAGGCAAAGGCCGCGCCCGTTGCCTCGGCAATGGGCAGCGCATCCATATCGGCGCGAATCGCCGTGGCATGCACGGCACCAACGCCAGCGTCGAAGAAAGCGCAGACGCAGCTGGGACACGGATGGGTCACCTCGCAGGCGAGCGGCGCCAACACGCCCTCGATATAGGCGATGGTTTGCGGAAGATCGAAGTCGAGCTCCGGAATGCGGTGCAAGTCGCGACGATAACGACGGAGTTCTTGGAGCTCGGTCATAGGGATTCCTTTCATGAGACGACTCGGTTGACACCTATTGTGACGCAGGATTGTGGCACCCTTGTTTCTAGCATGATGCTGCATTTTTTAAACGTTATATACGAATACTCTTGTTTGGTAAAGTGCAACGTGGTAGGGTCTTTACCACTTGATAGAGGCGCGGGCACGAAGAGCCGCGGGCGAGTCGGCAGACTTTGACCCTGCGGGGAGGCGAAACCCGCCGAACTGGGCATTTCGGGCACGAACAGCCTGGTGGGCCTGCGGGAAACACCCGCAGGACTGTCTGCAGCAATGCGGGAGCGCTATCCGGACATTGGGTCCACGTTATGCGGATTCGATGCGCAGATGGCGCCGTCTGGATAGCGAGGTTTACGGGACATGGCATTGACCCCCAACGAGGCATATGCGGCCAAGCAGCCGTTTGTGGACAAGGAGACGCTCGAGCATATCGTCGAGCAGTTCCCCACGCCGTTTCATCTATACGACGAGGCGGGCATCCGCCGCAACATGCAAGAAGTGCGCGACGCCTTTGCATGGAACCCGGGCTTTAAGGAATACTTTGCCGTCAAGGCCAATCCCAACCCGGCGCTCATCTCCATTCTCAACGAATACGGCTGCGGCTGCGATTGCTCGAGCTATACCGAGCTCATGATCGCCCGCTCGCTGGGCATTACGGGACATGACATCATGTTCTCGTCCAACGACACGCCGGCGGCGGACTTTGAGCTCGCCGACAAGCTGGGCGCCATCGTCAACTTTGACGACATCAGCCACATCGAGTTCTTTGAGCGCGTCGCGGGCCCCATCCCCAAGACGGTCAGCTGCCGCTTTAATCCGGGCGGCCTGTTCCAGCTCTCTAACGGCATTATGGATAACCCCGGCGACTCCAAGTACGGCATGACCACCGAGCAGCTCTTTGAGGCCTTCCGTATGCTCAAGGCCAAAGGCGCCGAGAATTTTGGCATCCATGCCTTCCTTGCCAGTAACACCGTCACCAACGACTACTACCCCAAGCTCGCACGCATCCTCTTTGAACTTGCCGTGCGCCTGGAGCGCGAGACCGGCGCACATGTCGCCTTTATCAATCTGTCCGGCGGTGTGGGTATCCCCTACCTGCCCGAGCAGCAGGCTAACGACATCCACGCCATCGGCGAGGGCGTACACGCAGCCTACGACGAGATTCTGGTCCCCGCCGGCATGGGCGATGTGGCCATCTGCACCGAGATGGGCCGCTTTATGATGGGCCCCTACGGCTGCCTGATCACCAAGGCCATCCACGAGAAGCAGATTTACAAGGACTATATCGGCGTGGACGCAAGCGCCGTCGATCTCATTCGTCCCGCTATGTATGGTGCCTACCACCACATTACGGTGATGGGTCAGCCGGGTGGCCCTGACAAGACCGCAGCACCGGTCACGAACACGTATGACATCACGGGCAACTTGTGCGAGAACAACGATAAGTTCGCTATCGACCGCGAGCTGCCGCAGATCGACATGGGTGATGTACTCGTGATCCACGATACCGGCGCGCATGGCTACTCCATGGGCTACAACTACAACGGCCGTCTGCGCTCCGCCGAGGTATTGCTGCGCCCCGACGGCTCGGCAGATCTCATTCGTCGCGCCGAGCGCCCGGGCGATTACTTTGCCACGCTCGACGTGCTGCCGTGCGGCCGCGAGCTGCTGGCAAAGTCGCGCGCCGAAAGTGCTCGTCGTCGCGCCCAAGACGAGCGCCTGGCCGTCGCCGCCCAATGGAACAAACGCATCCAGATCGCGGAAGCGAAGGAGAAGAACATGGACATCCGCAATCTCGAGGGCTCAATCGTCGCCCTCGTCACACCGTTTAAAAAGGACGGCAGTGTCGACTTCGACGCGCTCGAGCGCCTTATCGATTTCCACCTGCAAAATGGCACCGACGCCATCCTCACCCTGGGCACCACCGGCGAGAGCGCCACGATGACCGATGACGAGGACAACTCCGTCGTCGCCGCCGTGGTCAAGCATGTTGCAGGACGCGTCCCCGTCATCGCCGGCTCGGGCTCCAACTCCACGCAGACCATGCTCACCAAGTCGCTCACCTACCAGGGCTTGGGAGCCGACGGCCTGCTGCTCATCACCCCCTACTACAACAAGTCCAACGAAGAGGGTATCTACCAGCACTTTAAGACCGTCGCCGACGCCGTGGACATCCCCTGCATCCTGTACAACATCCCCGGCCGCTGCGGCTGCGGCATCAGCGAGCGCAACGTAGAGCGCTTGGCCGCGCACCCCAACATCATGGGTATTAAGGAAGCCTCGGGCAACGTCGCCTACGCGGCCAAGATTGCCCACCTGTTGTCCGACGACTTCCGCATGTACTCGGGCGAGGACGCGCTCACAGTGCCGCTCATGAGCCTGGGCGCCTCGGGCACCATCAGCGTGTGGGCCGACGTTCAGCCGCAGCTCGTGCATGACATGTGCCGCGCCTATCTGGACGGTGACGTGGCACGTGCCCGCGATATCCAGATTGCCGGTCAGCCGCTCATCAACGCCCTCTTTAGCGAGGTCAACCCCATCCCCGTCAAGGAAGCGCTCGCTCAGATGGGTATGATCGAGGCAAACTACCGCATGCCGCTATGCCACATGGCCAACGACACGCGCGCCGCACTTACCGATGCTCTGAAGGGAGCTGGTCTGCTTGATTAAGACCGTCATTATGGGAACGGGCCGCATGGGCTCGCTCATCCGCACCACCGCCGAGGACGTTGTCGACGCCGCCGGTCAGCCCGTTTTTGATATCGTCGCCCAGATCGGTTTTGATCTGTCCGAGCTCGAGGGCGCCCCGGCAGCCGACGTCATCATCGACTTCTCGAACGTCGTGACCTTCGATGCCGTCGTCGCCTATGTCGAGCGCACGGGTGCCGCGTTGGTCTCGGGCACCACGGGCTACACGCCCGATCAGATGGACCGCCTGCGCGAGCTGGGTCAGAGCGCCCGCATAATGCACTCCGGCAATTACTCCATCGGTATCGCAGCCCTGCGTCATCTGGTAGCACAGGCCACACGCGAGCTGCCCGGCTTTGACTGCGAGATCGTCGAGACGCACCACAACCAAAAGGTTGACGCCCCGAGCGGCACTGCCAAGCTACTGCTCGACGCCGTCGTCGAAGCTGAACCCGAGGCAGGCTACCACCCCGTCTATGGCCGCGAGGGCATGTGCGGCGCGCGTGACCCCAAGGAAATCGGCATGCACTCGCTGCGCGGTGGCACTGTCGCCGGCGTGCACGAAGTGAGTTTCTTTGGCCAGGACGAGGAGGTCACGCTCACCCACCGCGCCACGAGCCGTCAGATCTTCGTCAACGGCGCCCTGGCAGCCGCGCAGAAGCTCGTCACCCGTGAGCACGGCTTCTACACCTTCGACCAGGTCATGTTCGCCTGGCCAATCATTAACCAGTCCCAGCTAAAGGAGAGACAGCAAATGAGCAATGCAGCCGAGATGGATGCACAGGAGATTATCAACTACATCGCCACCGCGCCCAAGAAGACGCCCGTCAAGCTGTACGTGCGCGAAAAGCCGGGCATGAAGGTCCAGTGGGGCAATGCACACGTCTACGGCGGTCGTCGTGGCAAGACCGTCTTTGGCGACTGGGATGAGCTCAAGGCAATCCTCGACGCCAACGCCGACTCCATCGACTACTACGACGTAGAGAACGACTGCCGCAACTCCGCCGTGCCCATGCTCGACCTTAAGGGCATAAACGCCCGCATTGAGCCGGGCGCGATCATCCGCGACCGCGTCGAGATCGGCGACCGCGCCGTCATCATGATGGGTGCCATCATCAACATCGGCTCCGTTATCGGCGAGGGCTCTATGATTGATATGGGCGCCGTCCTGGGCGGCCGCGCAACCGTGGGCAAGAACTGCCACATCGGCGCCGGCACCGTACTGGCAGGCGTCGTTGAGCCCGCGAGCGCCACGCCCGTCATCATCGAGGATGATGTCATGATTGGCGCCAACGCCGTGGTCCTGGAGGGCGTGCGCGTGGGTAAGGGTGCCGTCGTCGCCGCCGGCGCCGTATGCGTCGAGGACGTCCCCGCCGGTGCCGTCGTGGCCGGTGTCCCCGCCCGCGTCATCAAGATGCGCGATGAGAAAACCGACAGCAAGACTGGTTTGGAAGAGGGCTTACGTCAACTGTAAAGGTGTGTCAGCCTGCAGCGCAATTCAATCTCAAGGAAGAAAGCCGAAGCCCCCAAGGGACTTCGGCTTTGCTCATCTTAAGGTTCCGTCGTATTCAACCATGGCGGGATGCTTCGATAAACGATCGGCAGCCGTCTTATAGACTTCGGAACGGTCGCGCCGACCTATTGCAACGATCTCGGCAATCTCAACCATTCCGTCCTCTCGGATTCGGAAAACCATTCTGAGTCCCGCATTCCGCCATTTAATCTTTTTGCAGCCGGCGAGCTCGCCGTGAAGCGGCGTTCCGATTTCATCAGCGCGCGTCTTTAATTTTGCGACGGCAATACGGACGAGCCTGCGCTGGGATCCATCTAGTTTTTGATATTCCTTCTCGACGTCTCGATTCAAAAAGCCGACAACAAAATGCCCGCTCATTCGAAAAGATCCTCGTCGGGAATCGCGTCCGAATCCATCGACTCAAGCTCCGCGAGCTCCTCGGCAGTTAAGGCGTCCTCAAACGGAACAAACTCATGCGGACCATGCTTGACTCGATCCGCAGCGATGCGATTTATCTCAAGTTCATGCAGATACTGCAGCGCGCCGTACATTTCCTCATAGGCAGCATAGTCGATAATCACGGTATCGATATCATTATGATCAGCAATGAACTGAGGCGCGCGTTTTGCGCGTTTACGAATGGCGGATAAGGACTTGCTTGCTTCGGTAGCAGAAACAACCTGGTCTTTTGTAAACACCGGTTTTTCCAGAACGAGTGGGGACATTTTGACCTCCAAAAAATAATCTGGATTATATTTCAAAGTATACTTCAAAAAATAATCCAGACTTTTATTCAAAAGTAAAAAGCCTTATCGATTCTCGATGCTGCCGATATTCTTGAGCTCGATGGAGATGAGGCCGTTGGGCTCGTTGACAAACTCGATGTATTCGGAGTTCGAACCCATCTCGGCCGGGAAGCTGATCTCGATACCCGTGTCGGTACGGATCTTATGATTGCGCACCGCCGCGCGTTCGACCTGTTTGCGCTCCACGGGCACACGCTCAGGCACCTTCTCCTCGGTCAGCGCCGCGCGCACGCTCTCCTTGATAACCGGTTCGTCCTCAAAGACCTCATCGACGATATCCCAAGGCGGCAGTTCCTCGTCATCCTCAACCTTCTCGGCAACGGCAGCCTTAACCTTAGAAAGCGCTACAGCCGTGTTGGCACCGTGCTCCTCGGCGACTTCCTCGACCACACGCGTCACGGTGTCGATGACCTCCTTGCCCGATACCCCCGTGTCGCACTGCAGCAGGCCATCGGGAATGAGCATGCGATCCTCGCCGGCAATCTTGCGCTTCTTGTCCACGTAGCCGATCTCCATGGTACTCGC
Source organism: uncultured Collinsella sp. (assembly GCA_900554255.1). Taxonomy (GTDB): domain Bacteria; phylum Actinomycetota; class Coriobacteriia; order Coriobacteriales; family Coriobacteriaceae; genus Collinsella. Next base: position 7,662 of record USGN01000007.1, read on the forward strand.
ACGCACGATGGCATAGCTCGGCACCTTTTGCGAGGGGTTCGGCAGAATGGCGTAGTGGCGCGCGATGTCGTTGCGCACCTCCCCCTCCTCGCGGCCCACTTCGTGCATAAAAGCCTGCTTGGAGCCCAGCAGCATCACGGCGAACCAGCGGGCATCCTCATCGTCGTCAAAATCGGCCACGAGCACGTCGGTGGACTCGGCTTTCTCGGCTTTGGTGAGCTCGGAGGAGATAAACTCCGCAATCTGCTGCGACAGGTCCACGAACTCGCGCTCGCCAAAGAAATAGCCCTTGAGCTCACCACCAAACGCAGAGTTCTCGGCAAACGTGGCGCGTTTATTGTCGGCCGAAGTGCGTGCGCGGCGCAGATGCGTGGTTACGAAATTGCGCACGGTACGGCTTTCGATATCCAACTCGCGCTGGCTCATAACGTTGACGGCAGAGTCAAAGTCCAGGATATGCAGAATCGCGTGATTGATTTTCATATACGGCATTCCGTTCTAGATCGATTTCGGCACGAATCAGTATAGCGGTCGAGCCCGCCCCAGGCGCATCGAAGATTGGTGCATCGGGGACAGGTTGCTTTGCACCAATGGTTAGCGCAGGAGCTCGGACTGCCAAGCCTCGAGCTGTTCTGCCAAGCTCTTGCCGGCAGCGGGCATGTCGATCTGGGGACGTTTGGGCAGAAGCGCACACTTAAGAATCGCAACGATAGTCTGCGAGACAAAGCGTCGCGTATCCTTGTCAAAGCCTTGCGCAGCCTGGAGCATCACGGGTAGGCTCTCGCGCAGATTCCCAGCGATATCCGCAAACCGCTCAGCACCCGTAGCCTCAAACACAGAGAACAACGCATCTACAAAACGCTCGCGCTCGTTAGGCGACACCGCAAGCAGCATCTCGCGAATGGAGCCATCAACGTATCGAGCACCGGCGGACAGGCGCTCACAGTACACGAAGTCGCAACCATCAACCACCCAGCTAAAGGGATTGTGCTGCAGCAGGCTGAACTCGGTGCTCTCAACGATGGCATAGTCCTCCTGCGTCTCGAACATCATGCCAAAGATCGACGATCGAGGTAGCGTCTTGTCGATTCGACCGGATAGATCGGCGAAGGCGTTGCCGCTCAGAAACTCCTCGACGAAGCCCGGGCCATCATGGGAATACGCCCTTTCGATTCGCTCACGGGCGACATCGGGGCACATCGCCGCACCGTACACCGCAAGGTTTCCACCCTTGGAATGACCTCCGCACAAAAGCGGCCCGTCAATCGCATCCGCCGCCTCGTCTACATAACGCGCCGCGGATTCCTGGGCCGGCACAGGACACCGGAACGCCATGTTAAAGTCCTCTTTCCAGCCCACAATCGTGCTGTCGGTCCCCCGGAAGGCAAGATAGCTAAACCCCGCCGGAAATCGGAACGTCATGGCCGCAAACTGCTCCGTTGTCTCGGCATCACTCACGCTACGATAGCCGCAAACACGAACGCCACGGTAGCGAGGGCTTGCTGCCACAGCCTCCAACAGGGCACGACTCCCCTCCGGATCCCACAGGTCGCCAATCATGTCTTGGTAGCACTCGGCGCGCAGCAGCTCGCGTACGTCTAGGCCCTGCCAGTTCGTCAGCTCCGCCATATCACCCGGCAAACGCAAATAGGACAACCACGCAAAGACCAGGCTATCCACCGCGCAGAACGGCCGTTCCTCAAACGGATCAAACGCCGTCTGGGCATAGGTCAAAAAATTAGGCGAATCCGACATGGCCCTCCCATCAACTATGGTGCATTGGGGTGGTGCAAAGTAACCTGACCCCCCCCTTGCACCAAAAAGGCGCCCGGGCCGTGTGGACCCGGACGCCTTCATTGTAACTTTTCGCTCTAGCGAGCTTGATTTAGCAGGAGAAGTCGACGCTGTCGATGATGTCCTTGAGGGCCTTGGCGGAGGCGGTGAGCTCATGCTGCTCGTCATCGTTCAGCGGCACGGGGACGCGGCAGACGACGCCGTCGCGGCCAACGACCGTCGGCATGGAGATGGCCAGATCGGACAGGCCATACTCGCCCACCATGAGCGAGGAAACGGGCAGAACGGTCTGCTCATCGCGCATGACAGCGGTGCAGATGCGCTTGACGGCCATGGCGACGCCGTAGTAGGTGGCGTGCTTCTTCTCGATGATGGTGTAGGCGGAGTTCTTAACGTCCTCGGCGATACGCTTCTCGGCAGCCTCATGCTCCAGGTGGCCGTGAAGCTCGCAGAAGGTGTTCAGCGGAACGCCAGCAACCTGAGCGCTGGACCAAGCGACAAACTCGGAGTCGCCGTGCTCACCCATGACGTAGGCCTGAACGTCGCGCGGGTCAACCTCGACGTGGGCACCAAGCATCTGCTGCAGACGGCCAGTGTCGAGCACGGTGCCGGAGCCGATGACATGGCCCTCGGGCAGGCCGGACATCTTGATGGCAGCATAGGTCAGAACATCAACCGGGTTGGAGACGATTAGCAGAATGCCGTCGAAGCCGGACTTCTTAATCTCGGGGATAATGGACTTAAAGATGTTAACGTTCTTGTTGACCAGGTCCAGGCGGGTCTCACCGGGCTTCTGGGCAGCGCCAGCGGTGACGACGATCATGGCGGCGTCGGCGACATCGGAATAATCGCCGGCGTAGATCTTCATCGGCTCGGCAAACGTCATGCCGTGCGCGATATCCAGGGCCTCACCCTCGGCGCGGTTCTTGTCCACGTCGATGAGGACCATCTCGGAGAACAGACCGCTCTGCATCAGAGCGAACGCCGAAGACGAACCGACGAAACCGCAGCCGACAATAGCGACCTTCTTCTCGTTAACCATTAGAAACTCCCATCTCTCTCCACAAACAAGCCGCCCGGGAACGACCCGAGCGGCTTGCCGTAATCCCAATACATCCAATCGGGACTTTGATTATGCTCCTATTCGCAGCCAAAAATCGACCGTTTACCGAAATTGTTTGCAGAATTCGTAAAATAACTGCACGAAATCGGTTTCGAGCTATTGACGAGTCGAAATAGGTTTCTAATACAGGCCCGCCTCGCGAATGGCCTCGACAGCCAAAGCGATCTGATCGGGCGGCAGGACCAGCGCCATGCGCACGTGCCCCTCGCCCGAAGGGCCAAAGCTCGCGCCCGGCGTCACCACAACGCCGGCCTTCTCCATGAGCTCCTCGCAAAACGCCATGGAATCGGTGCGACCACCGGGAAGCTTGGCCCACACAAACATAGAGCCATGCGCGTTGGGACGCTCCCAGCCCAGGCCCTCAAGACCGTCGCACAGGGCATCGCGGCGTTCCTGGTACTTCAGACGCTGCGCCTCGACCTCATCGCGCGGACCGTTCAGGCACGCGATGGCGGCCTTCTGAATCGGGAAGAACATACCAAAGTCGATCTGGCTGCGCAGCTTGGCAAAGGCAGAGACCACATCCTCGCGACCGACCAAAAAGCCGATGCGGGCACCGGTGACGTTAAACGACTTGGAGAGCGAGAAGAACTCAACGCCCACCTCGAGCGCGCCGGGATACTGCAAGAAGCTGCCGCCGGGCTCGCCGTCAAACACGATGTCGGAGTACGCGTTATCATGGACGATCAACAGATCATGCTCGCGGGCAAAGGCGATAATCTCCTCGTAGACCTCGGGCGTGCCCACCGAGCCGACCGGGTTCGCGGGCAGCGACACGATCATGTACTTGGCATGATCGGCAACCTCGGGATCGATGCCCGCCACATAGGGCAGGTAATTGTGCTCGGCAACCAGCGGATAGTATTCGAGCTTGGCATCGGCGATCTTGGCACCCGCCTCAAAGACCGGGTAGCACGGATCGGGAACCAAAATGGTGTCACCCGGATCGAGCAGGGCAAGGCCCAAATGGCCCACCCCCTCCTGCGTGCCGTTGCACGACTGCACCATAGACGGCGTAATGCCCGAAACGCCAAAGCGACGCTCATAGTAATCGCACACGGCCTGCTTGAGTTCGGGCAGGTCGCGCAGGGCATACTTCCACATCTCGGGATCTTGGGCTGCTTGCGTGAGCGCCTCGACCACGTGGTTGTACGGCTTAAAGTCGGGCGTGCCCACGCTCATGTTGTAAATGGTCTTGCCCTGAGCCTTCAGCGCAAGCAGTTTGTTGTTGAGCGAGGCGAAGACCTCCGCGCCAAAGCGGTCGAGACGCTGCGATGCCTGCATGGTGCCACCTTTCGATATGAAAAACGCGGCGCTCCGACAAGAGCGCCGCGCGATACGGGCCATCAGATTGCAAAAGTGTAACGCTTGCAACCCCCGTATTGGTTCAATTTAGCCAACCTTAGTCAACTGGATTGAGCGCGTCGATCTGCGCAAGCCACAGACGCGAGCTAGCGTCACTCGGCATACGCCAATCGCCGCGCGGGCTGAGCGTCACCGAGCCCACCTTGGGACCATCGGGCAGGCAGCTGCGCTTAAACTGCTGGGCAAAGAAGCGACGGTAGAACGTACGTAGCCACGTGTGGACGGTCTTGGCGTCGTAGACGCCCTCGAAGCTCTTGAGCGCCATGCGGTAGATCTTGCCCGGCTCAAAGCCAAAACGCAGCAGGTAGTAGAGGAAGTAGTCGTGCAACTCGTACGGGCCCACCAAATCCTCGGTCTTCTGCGCAATCTCGCCGTCGCCCGTGGGCGGCAGAAGCTCGGGGGACACCGGCGTATCGAGGATATCGAGCAAGACCTCGGCAATGCGCCCGCCAAAGACATCGGCGGCATAGCGTACCAGATGGCGCACAAGCGTCTTGGGCACGCTCGCGTTGACGGCGTACATGCTCATGTGGTCGCCGTTATAGGTAGCCCAGCCGAGCGCCAGCTCCGACAGGTCGCCCGTGCCAATGACAAAACCGCCAGCCTGGTTGGCCAGATCCATCAGAATCTGCGTACGCTCGCGCGCCTGGCTGTTCTCGTAGGTCACGTCCTGCACAGCTGGATCATGCTCAATGTCCTTGAAGTGCTGCTCCACAGCCGCGTGGATCGAAACCTCGCGGAAGCTCACACCCAGGTCGCGAGCGAGCGACTCGGCATTCGACTTGGTGCGATGCGTCGTGCCGAAGCCGGGCATGGACACGGCTGTGATACCAGTGCGCGGCAGCCCCAGTGCATCGAAGGCACGCACGGTCACAAGCAGCGCTAGCGTGGAGTCCAAGCCGCCCGAAAGGCCGATGACCGCAGCCTTGGTACCCGTGTGGGCAAGGCGGGTCTTGAGGCCCGCAGTCTGCAGATCGAGGATCGTCTCGCAGCGCTCGGCCAGGTCGCCGTGGTCGGCCGGCACAAAGGGCGCGCGCGGGAAAACGCGGTCGATATCGCAGGCATCGCGCAAGACAGGTTCTTCGGCCAGCACGCCCTCAAACGAAAACTCAATGGTCGTGGCCTCCGGCGCATCGTCCGCGCGCGTCCATGTCGTCGAGCGACGGCGCTCAGCAACCAGGCGGTCAAGGTCAACGTCGGCGATGGCCATATCGCAGGTAAGCAGTTTGGTCGCGGCGAGCTTGGAGCCGTTTTCGTAGACGAGGTTCTCGCCCGCAAAGACCATGTCGGTCGTGGACTCGCCCTCGCTCGCGTCCGCGTAGGCATAGGCGCAATACAGGCGCGCGCTCTGGTTGGAAATGAGGCTGCGGCGGTAATCCGCCTTACCGATAATCTCGTCCGAAGCCGACGGATTGAGGATCACCGTCGCACCGGCAAGCGCCATCTCGGTCGAAGGGGGCGCCGGTACCCACAGGTCCTCGCAAACCTCAACGCCCAGCACCATATCCTCGGCACCCTCATCACAGCAGCGGTAGACAAGTCCCGAACCCAGCGGAACCGGACCCTGACCGGCAAACTCGACCCATACGGGATCTGCGGGCGCCGGAGCAAACCAGCGGCGCTCGTAGAACTCGCCATAGTTGGGCAGATACTTCTTGGCCGTGAGGCCCAAAAGCTCGCCCGCACAGCACACGGCGGCACAGTTGTAAATATTCTCGGCAACTGCAACGGGAAGACCGATGGTAAAGACAATCGGCAGCTCACGGGTTTCATCGAGAACATGTGCCAGCGCGGTCTCGCAGGCATGCAGTAATGTGCGGTTATGGAACAGATCGGCCGCGGTATAGCCGGTCAGGTTAAGCTCGGGCAGTACCAGCGCGCGAACGCCGCGCTCGGCAGCCTCGCGAACAGCTGCCAACGCAACCTCGGCATTGCCCTCGACATCGGCAACGCGAATCTGCGGCGATGCCGCCGCCACACGCAAAAAGCCATCAGACTGAGAAAGGTGAAGATTCATAAGAATGCTCCCGTGCGTAGACGCCATTCACAACAATTAGCAAGTCCTATTGTAGTTCAACCGCCGGGTGTAACCGCATCCCACCAACTTGGTGAGCAATTGATGAGTTGATGGTATCTGTTAAATGTCACGTACGATTCACATCAGGTGGGTACCCTGATGGCTGCATAAAACGAAGCAGATTTACACCGGGAGGACCCCGTATGACAACCAAGTACACCGACGCGCCGCGCACGCGCGTCATGACGCCGGCATCGCTCAACAACGGCGTACACGAGAACCATTCCATTGGACAGACCATGGCCATCGCGCCCAAAAAGGGCCTGTTCGACGACATTTCCATTCCCCAGATCATCGCCGGCGCCGCAGCTGCCGCCACGAGCGTGGCGCTTGCTTCAAAGATCGGCATTGCCGGCTCGGTGATTGGTGCCGCTGTGAGCTCAGTCATCACTGTTGTGTCCTCGCAGGTCTATCGCCACTTTATCTCCGCCAGCGCCGAAGCAATCAAGGGCACGCATGCCGCTGTCGACTACCCTGCCGGCGCCTACGAGCCCGTTGAGCCCGATGTCGAGGAGCACCTAGGTGGCGCCGCGACCACGCAGGAGATGCGCCAGGTTGCGGGACGCGCGACCACGGCGCGCGTCGCCCCCAACAGCCTGCGCGCCAAGGCGGCGGCAGAGCGCAGCCAGACGCAAAAGAAGGTCATCGTCTTCTCGATCGCCATCGCCATCGTCGCGGTCATCGCCTGCGCCGGCGCCATCCTTATCACCACTGCCGGTGAGGGTCTGGGCGAGCGTCCCGAGCCAATCCTGTCGTCGCGCACGACCGAGAGCGATGCAAATGGCAACACTCAGCCGCAGGATCAGCAGGCACAGACGGACGACACGCAAGACAGTCCTACCTCTGCCAATTCGTCCTCGAACACCCAAAACCAATCGCAGGGCACCGATTCCTCTATGGCAAACAGTGGCACGCCGTCCGGCACGACCGACTCAAGCCAAACGACTGACGGTTCACAGCCGAACACGGGAGGCCAGACGAGCGACACCACGTCGGGAACGGGCACGGCAGACAGTAACAACACCAACAGCTCGAGCGGAACCGCTTCCGGCACGGCATCTGATAGCTCGAGCCAAGGCACGGCATCGGGCAACTAAGCACGTTTGCCTCTCATAGATAACCGACCTGTACAACGGGCGCGAATCGAAAGCGGTTCGCGCCCGTTTGCCTTGGGCGCCGCCATGGCGAACGCCATGCGATGGTAAGATGCTTTACGTGTGTAAAGAGGAGATTTGCCATGAGCAAGACAATAATTAGGCCCACGCTTTCGCCGGGCAACCACATCTATCTGTATCGCCTGCTGCGCGATGCGATTGGATGTGGCAAGCAAACGTTTATGACGCAGGTCGAGGAGGCGCTCGCCGCTGGCGACATGACCGCTTATGACCTGGGCTTCGAGTCCACGCGCGAGTTGCTCGAGGAACTCGACGACTGCATTAAGCTGACCGTCTTTAAAGGCGGCCGCCTGTATGCCACCGTCATCGCCAACGAGGCCTGGGATACCGCCCTTGCCAAGGGCGAGGACAAGCCCAAGGCTGCCAAGGGCGCCAAGCAGTCCTACAAAAAGAAGAAACGCGGCGAAAAGGACCTCAAAGCCGTGCGCCCCAGGCACGTCAAGCGTCCCGAGCCCGAAGCCATGGTTGAAGCCGCGCCGGAACCCGAGCCCGAGACAGAGATCGAAGTCGCTATTGAGGTAACGGCAGAAGCCGAAACCGAAATCGCCGCCACGACCGATTCCGAAGTCATATCCGAGCAGGAAGCCACTACGGAGCTCAACGAGGCTCCCAAGTCGACAACCGAAGAAGCCGCTGACCAGCCCGAGACGTCTGCGTTCCAAAACAGCGATGTCTTTGGTGACGAGGCCGAGGACGATCAGTCCGACGAGCCCGCCGATCAAGACGCTACCGAGTCGGCGCCGCAGCCCGAGACGCCGCAGCCCGCCATCTCGCTCACGGTCGTCTATGACCCCGAGAATGCCAATGCCGGCATCACCACCATGGCATCCACGCCCATCGAGGCAAAGCCGAGCGTCGAGAATCAGAGCGCTCCGCAAGTCGAGCTCGACACCGCGACCGCAGACGCACCCGCCATCGTCGAGCCCGCAGATTCCGCGGCGATGCCGAAAGCGGACACCGAATCAGTACTCGGCGCCGAACCCGCGCCCGTCATCGAGGTGACGCCCGTCAATGAGCAGGCCTCCGCACCGGCGATGGTACCGGCCCCCGCACCTGCAGCGCCCGCCATCCCCGAGGACTTCCCCGTCGATTTCGCAACCGAGGTCTTCTGTCCCGGCCCGCTTCTGCACCAGTTGTCGACCTATCTCCCCTACGGCGCCGATACCCTCGGCATCGTCGGCGAGTACTACTGGATCGCCCGCGAGCGCGGTACCATCGAGGCCGCGCGAAACCGCGCAAGCTTCCCCCTGCGCTACACGCAGGCCGGTGAGCGCCGCGAGGTTACCGTGCGTATCCGCCGCAACACCACCGGCGATCTCGGAGCCACCTGGACCATCGACAAAGTCGAAGAACCCGAGCAGTAACGACAAACGGCTCAAATCCTAATCAGGATTTGAGCCG